>JBAWYZ010000013.1:0-19259 GCA_037143255.1 Leptolinea sp.
ATAACCTTACATTAAAATATGAAAAACCACTCCGGATGGAGCGATTTAGCCTTCAGGTAGTTATCAACTGCAAAAAATAATACCACGCTTTTTCTTAGAATGCAATACACAAAATTCCACAAAATTCCTTCAAACTCAATTAGCCAAGTGAACTCTAGTATTACGGACCAGTAACAACCGGCAGACCAGCCGCAGTCCATAGTTTCATCCCACCGCCCATACTGGTCACCTGGGGATAACCCGCGTTCAACAGGATATCCCGGCCACTGGCAGAGCGGTTGCCAGACCGGCAGACCACTACGATCTTTTTGTCTTTCGGCACTTCATTCAAGCGGGAAGGCAGGCCGCCAATTGGAATCAGCGTCGCGCCGGGGATGTGACCAGCATTCCATTCATCCGGTTCGCGGACGTCCAATAAAAGTGTGCCATCTTTTTGAAGTTGGAATGCCTGCTCTGGAGTAATCTCTTTTGCCAGGGCTTGCACCCCACCGGTATTATTATTTGTCAGAAAAAATGAAGCGCCAGCCACAAGAACAACGACCATAATAATCCATCCCCATACTGGAAATTTTGATGTAGATTTATTTTTCGTCATAGCAATTCTCCTTGTGATTTGACTCGGACAGGCATAATAAGTTACAAATTGCTTTCCAAATATTCTACATCAAATCTGAATTCACACATAAATAAAGTATCCTTGAATGAATAATGAGATTGACCTATCAGTAAGAATTTGCCTCCCAGGAAAGACATATGGAAATGAAACAATACACGCTCTTTTCCATCACCCTGAAGACTATTCTTGTCCACACTATTTCCTACTTTCTGATAGGTTTGGTCGCGTGCACGTTGTTTGATTATTCTGCAAAATATACAGACCCTTCATTAAGGTACTTGATGCGGCAGACCTCCCACCCGATGGTGGCAGCCGGTCCGCTCTTCCAGGTGTTGCGTGGACTGCTCTTCGGGGTTGTTTTCTACACCTTAAGGGACGTGGTCTTTTCCCGCAAGAACGGCTGGCTCATTTTGTGGATCATGCTGTTGGCTATGGGCGTTTTATCCCCATTTGGTCCATCCCCCAGTTCTATTGAGGGGGTGGTGTACACCACTCTTCCCTTGTGGATTCATTTCATTGGCTTGCCGGAAGTCATCATCCAGGCATTTTTGTTGTCTTTCATAACATATTACTGGGTCAACCACCCTGAGAAGAAATGGCTGGGGTGGGTATTCGGACTACTTTTTATTATAGCAATTCTGATGGCGCTGATGGGAGTGCTAGCCGGTGTGGGGTTATTGAAAGTTCCTGCCTGATTACTTTTCCTGATTATAGCAAGGACGTGAAGGATTTTGCATGGAATATTCAGTATAAGTAAAAATATTTTGGCATAGGTATTTAACAAGTCTAAATACTTCCCAAAATCCGCTGATGTATGAAGCTTGGCATTTTTGTAATAACGAGACCAGCGCAAATTCACTGGCCAAACTGGTGTTTGCTGGGACGGAAACCGCCACCGCTAGCCTGTTGTGGTCTTACGAAGCTGAAGCATCCCCGCTTCCGCAGGTTGGTGAACTCATTATCATTACGCCATGGGATGAGAAACCTGTCTGCATCATCCCTTTTTGACAGGCATATAGATATATGCTTTGCAAGAACCGCAAATCTCATTAAGACCCTCAATCGTCCGAACAACAATAACAGTTAGGTACCTGCTCAGCAATTTTTTCACATTAGCGGCGAAAATGGCCACGAAATGCACAATAGATTTTGGATAGCTTGTATAAAACGTAATCTATTGTGTTTTTAGTAAATCTTTTGGCAAATGATTTTTCGCAGGTACAATGAAACAGGTAATAAATGCGCCTTACAAAATTGTTTGTGTAACCAATCTCAAATACTATTCTTGTCATTATTTAGGAGAATATCTATGTACAACACTTTCAGCAGCGACTATGACCGTTTTGTTAACTGGAGAAACCGTCTTTCCATGGAATTGCCTTTTTTGGAAGAAGAAATTGATCGGGCATTTCCTTTGAAAAATATTCCAATCCGCATACTGGATGCCGCGACAGGCACTGGAATGCACGCCATCGAATTGTCTAAATTGGGCTTTGATGTTTGTGGGGCTGACTTAAGTGAGGGGATGATTCAACGTGCCCGCATGAATGCAATGGCTAACAATGCCAACCTTCGCTTTGAAGCAACTGGTTTCGGCAGACTTGCCAGGACTTTTGAGATAGGCTCTACATCAAACCCGACAAAAAATGACCAGGCAAATTTTGATGTGGTTTTATGTCTGGGAAATTCACTCCCGCATGTAACTACACAACAAGACTTGCGTGCCGCTCTGCAAGATTTTGCCAGTTGTCTGGGCCAGGATGGATTATTGATTCTGCAAAACCGTAATTTTAATGCGCTGATGAATGCTAAAGAACGTTGGATGGAGCCGCAGTTCTATAAGGAGAAAACCAGGGAATGGCTCTTTCTCCGCTTTTATGATTACCAGCCCGATGGTTTAATCAATTTCAACATTGTCACTTTGGCGCGGGATGGAGTTGGCGATTGGAAGCAATCCGTCTCGTCAACAACCCTCATGCCCCTGCTTTCAGCCGATCTACAATCCGCACTGCAAACGACTGGTTTTACGGATATTCATTTTTATGGAGATATGCTCAGATCACCGTATGACCAGGAAACCAGCGGTAATCTGGTCATTACTGCACGCAAAATCACGTAAATAATTGTCCGAAGCGGTATCGATTCTACTAATTGTGTTGATAATCTGATTTCCTAACTTCTCGGCAAGTTTATTTTGAGATTCAACGAGAAGGAACTACGATACTTTCGAATAGAGTTGGGTAAAGAGCGCCTATTGATTATTTACCAAAGGCGCTTTAATTTTTCAATTTTCGTATATTTTGAGTATTTCGGGGTGGTAAATTTTGTGCCTGAGTAATAACCTGGTAAATATGAAATTAACCCCTTGACAAATCACAAAAACGATATACAATGATACTAAGAGACAATAATACATAACCAAGACAGGAGAGAATATCGATTGAACCAGGTAGCCGGAAAAGTCAAAATAAACTTTCGTTCAGATGAACCAATTTATTTGCAGATAGCCAGGCAGATTGAAGAGTTGGTCGGAAATGGTGGTTTGAATGTTGGCGACCAGCTTCCCACAGTGCGTGAGATGGCAACTGAACTCTGCATCAATTTCAACACAGTTGCCCGGGCGTATCGTCTGCTGGATGAAGCCCGACTTATTTCCACCCAACGCGGCCGGGGAACCTATATATGGGAGAAGCCAACTGAAGAAACAATCTTGATTTTGAAAGAAGAAGCGCTTGAAAACCTGCTTCAAAATTTGATTGTGAATATCGAAAAACTGGGTTTTACAGTTAAAGAAGCGGTCACTGTATTGGAACAATTGCAAACAAAAAATACCCCAGAATAAAATCTGGAATAGGATTTATATAGGAGAGAGAATGAGAAACCTGAAGGTAGACCAAAACAATATGGAAGATGGACGGGTCCAAAAGCAACCTAAGCCAGAAATCGTAGACACTTTGCACATCAACGGAATAGCGGGAGCGATTTTCGGTATTATGGCAATGGTAACAATTGCCAGTACCATCTATATGGATGGGTTAGGTGTTAGTGACGGAATTATCGGCATCTTTTTTGTTTCGATGCTGATCATTGCCCTGTTCTTCCTGTTTTCTTTGAAAATCTCCCGCCAGTGGGAAAAAGCTGTGATACTACGGCTAGGTCGTTTTCAGGGACTGCGCGGACCGGGCGTATTCTGGATTTTTCCGGTGGTTGATACTATAACCAACTGGATTGACCAGCGAGTGGTGGTGACTCCATTTGCAGCCGAAAAAACTCTAACAAAAGATACCGTCCCGGTAGATGTAGATGCCGTGCTATTCTGGATGGTTTGGGATGCGGAAAAGGCTTCATTGGAAGTGGCAGATTACAAGGCTGCCATAACTTGGACTGCACAGACAGCCCTGCGCGAAATCATCGGACAAATGGCGTTGGCAGACATATTGGTTGGCCGATCCAAAATGGATGCTGATCTTCAGCATATCATTGATGAGCGCACGACCCCCTGGGGTATTTCAGTGCAGTCTGTGGAAATCCGGGATGTGATTATCCCGCAGGATTTGGAAGATGCCATGAGTAGACAAGCGCAAGCCGAACGGGAACGCCAGGCACGGGTTATTTTGGCTGAGTCCGAGAAGCAAATTGCCCCGAGTTTTGCTGAAGCATCCATGGCGTATGTTAACAACCCGACAGCTCTTCACCTACGTGCCATGAATATGCTGTTTGAAGGTTTGAAAGAAAAAGGCGCTTTGGTGATCGTGCCTAGCAGCGCAGTGGAATCGATGAACCTGGGCGGCATCAGCGGTATGGTGGCTATGGCCCAGAACTCCGGCATCGATGTCAAGCTCGGGTCTTAATCACAAATATCTTAAACGAATCTTGAGGATGAATGAAAACTAAAACTGTATTGATAATCGTTTTATCAGTCGGGTTAATCATGCTGGTTGCCAGCACACTGCTGAGTAGACAAATGGGCGCCAATCTGGCGACCCATTGGAATGCTGCCGGTGAAGCGGATGGGTACGGGGGAACCTTTATGGGTTTGTACTTGATACCGATAATCACCATTGTCATGACCGGGTTTCTTCTTTTTGTTCCGAATATTGACCCTTTGAAAGCAAATATTGTATCTTTTCGCTCGGAGTACAACCTGTTTGTTGTCTTCTTTGCCGGGTTTATGTTTTATGTACATTCGCTTACAGTAGCCTGGAACATCGGATTGCAATTCTCAATGAATTCCCTGCTAATCCCAGCAATGGGTGTGTTTTTCATTCTGACCGGAAGAATGATAGGAAAAGCAAAGCGCAACTTCTTTATCGGCATTCGCACACCGTGGACACTGGCAAATGACGAGGTTTGGAATAAAACCCATCAGTTGGGAGGAAAATTGTTTGTTGCATCGGGACTGTTAACCGCGGCCAGCATCATTTATCCACCTGCGGCAATATGGGTATTGTTGACTACTTCGATTGGAGCTGCCATTATTTCAACGGCGTACTCGTTTGTGGTTTTCCGCGAAATAGAAAGAAAGATTGGCGATCTGAAGTAATATCTAATGGGAACAAAGGCCACGTTGAAAATATTATCATCGTGGCCTTTTTATATTAATCTAATTGGATTGTTCAAATTAAATATGTTTCACGTGAAACAATTTTAGTATTCCAAGCAATTCAATATTTTCTATTCTACACGCTGCCATTTTCTTATGATGCCTGGCAACGCAATGTTTCACGTGAAACTATTCTTCCTTTTTACGAGTATCAATAAAGGCAATGGCCTGTCCTTTTGAATCGTCCATGACGATTCGTAAGGTCTGACCGGGAGCATAATCATCAACTTTAATAAGCCTTAACGCCGACAGTATTTCTTCCTCTACGGTAATGAGCTCGGCGGCATGGTTGGGGGTCTTGTAAAAGAATTCTCGATTGAAGACGCTGGTAGCTTCTTCCATATAAATAGCCAGCGGATAGATTTGTGACTCTAGTAAGTCCTGGAAAAAATGCGTCCCCAGTGATGGCTCAGGCGCCGGCCCGATGCCCTCGCCGGCCAGTTCCACCAGCGAGCGTGAATTGTAGATATCGCCATAGTCTATCGGCACACCCAAATCGGAATTTGAGCTGCCCCACCGACCCGGCCCTACACAGATGAATACCTGACCTTTCAGCGCTGCATTCAAACGGCCAATGGCACGCGCTAGTTTTACCCGATCGGTCCCTGGGTTCAACTGGAAATATCCTTCCGGCGGAACAAACATCACATACTTGATGCCATCAATCCAGCCTTGCGGTACTACAAACTGGGTGGAAAACACGACTTCATTCTCAGGCAGTTTACCCGGCAGGGGGACTTGTTCGCCACGCGTCAAATGACTTTGCGGCCTGCATTGCAAAATAAAAAGTGAAAGGTTGGGCCCTCCGTTTTCACCAGGTGTCAATTGCAACGCAAATTCCAGATCAACTGGCGACTGGTAGCTTTCTTCCAGTAAGTGTAATAAATCACGCATAAGTCTGGCAAAATACGTGCGGCGCAGTAAGTCTTCAAAAGTCAATACTAATTTGCGCTGATCCCCTTCGACCAGGCGTGAACGTAGTGAAACAAAATAGCCTTCTTCGTCTACCTGTGCCAGATAGCGCAACGGATAGTAATTGGTCTGCAGCACATCTTGCACAGGCAGGGTGTGCATGCAGTTTTCTTTCAAATCAATCACATCCACAAATTGTTGTGAATAGCGCCGAATGTTATTGGCGCTTGTAGATGGTCTAAGCAGCGGATGGCTGAGCGCCACTAGGCGGGGATAGTCGTTTCCGACCCGATCTACAGCTCGCGTGCCAAGCCCCCAAACCAGGCGCAAAAAGCCGTCATCTGCTTTGATCTGCGGTGACCAGCGGTACAGGTTACGGCTAAACGCCACCCCCGCGCCGTGCGGTAGGTAGTAATCGCCCAACTGTTCACCCACAACGGTTTGGATCAAAATGGCCATGCGCTCGTCATAATCCTGCAACCCTTTGGAACGTCTGTATAGCAAGGCATTTGGGTTCAAAGTTGATGCGTACACTTTTGCAATTGCCAGCGTAACCGCTTGCATGTTTTCTTCTAAAGAACCCTGGTTCGGACAAAAAACGCTCTCATATTTGCCGGCAAAAGAGGTGCCAAAATTATCTTCTAATAAACTGGATGATCGGACGATGATTGGTACCTTGCCCACACTTACCAGCATGCTGACCAGTTTTTCAAGAATATCGGGGGGGAAATCGCCAGTCAGAAATTCCGCAACTACCTTCGGATAATCATCACGCATTTCAGTTTCAGTTTTATATTTCTGATCATTCCAGTGCGAAAGGTTGTTGATAGACATAAAGGTATATAGCAAATCTGAACCGATGTAATAAGATTCGGGGGTTTGTAAAGATTGGCGTAATTCGGTATTTCCCCGTTCTTTTATCACCCGCGCAGCCAGCAACATTCCGGCTGCTTTACCGCCTATCCGTCCGCGGCCAATTTTGCGCCGGCGGATTTCGATCAGGTCTTCCAGCGTAAACCACTCTTTGGCAATGTTGATGTAGCGCAATTGATCGCTAATCATAGAGCGGATAAGAACAACTTTCGATTCTTGAAGGCGCGCATCCAATCGAATTCGGTCTTCTGCCGGCATTTTTTCGATCATCATCGCTTGCTCGAACACTAGTTCTATTGGAGCAAGTTCAGGATTTATAGAAAACATTTGTTCGTCTGGGTCAAGGCCGCGTTCTTTTAGGACATCATTAACAATCTGCTCAAAGAAGGAGTAGGACAGATGCTGGCTAAAATATAGATCCGTCAGTTGGTCGCGCACCTTGGTCATCCGGGTTTCCCAGATGTCGATTGCCTCTTCGTAGATTGGGTTTTGCATTCCTTCTCTACGCTGAGAAAGCATGGCTTTTTCACGTACTTCAGCTTCAAACCCAGCTTGTTCGATCAGCCCGCGGGTAAATAGTTCCCGCCGCATGCGGATGCGAATACGATTACAAAGAATGGGAAACTGCCCCAGCGTCAATATAATGCTCAGTAACCGGTCTGAAGAAGTGGCGGTAAAAGTCATCTAAATATTCGCATTTCTTTCAGCCCAAATTTGGTATAAATTGTAGAAGCCAGATGAAAATTCCAGCTATCCCAAATGCATAGGCATAATGACATGCAGGAAGTTGTCATCATTTACCGGGCGAATGACCCCCGGGCTGTTATTCGAGGATGTTTCAAATACCACATTGGGGGTTTTTATCACGTCCAACACTTCACGCAGGAAGCGGACATTAAAGGCAATGGGAAGGCCGGGGCCATCAATTGTGGCATCCAAAATGATTTCGCTGGCGCCAGTCTCTTCAGATGTAGCTTGCACTTCTACCCGACCGGGTTCGTTTTCGTTGTTTTCAATATTGAACCGGATGACATTATTGCTATCGCGGGCTATAACTTCGGCCTGACGACAGGCTTTGAGCAGCGCAGAAGTTGGAACGATGGTCCGGGTTTTGAAGCTCTGCGGAATTATTAATTTAAAATCTGGGAAAGTGGCGTCAATTAATTGGGATGCCAGTTCCACATCCGGCAGATGAAAAATCACCTGGCCGCGTCCCTGTGGGATTACCATCTTAATGATGGCATTACCTTCGCCGGCGATGCGCGCGAGTTCATTTAAGGCACGCGCTGGGATGATAACGGAGATGGTTTGCGATACTGGATTTGAAAGCGCTGATTTGCGGACAGAAATTCGAAAGCCATCTGTAGCCGCCATTGTAATTTCGCTGTCGTTAAGCGTAACAGATACACCTTGTAGCGCCGGGCGGGAATCATCGCTGGAAGCGCAAAACGCGACTTGTAGAATCATCTCGCGGAAATCAGCTACGTTCAGGTCAACAGCATTTGCCAGTTCAGGTATGGGCATGGGTGGAAATTCCTGCGCATCCAACCCTTTAATGTCGGTGCTGGAAGATCCGCATTTGACATTGAGTGACTGCGTTTGCGAATTCAATTCCAAGTAAACAGTATCACCGGGAAGAGTGCCGACCAGATCTGTGAGAGTGCGGGCGGGTACGGTGATGGAGCCGTCTTCAACGATCTGTGCGCCAATCCAACAGGAGATACCAACTTCAAGGTTGGTAGCGCAAAGACGTAAGCGGCCTTCATCAGTGGCTAGCAAGATGTTGTTTAACACCGGCAAAGTACTGCGAGCTGCTACTGCTCTGGATACAATGCCCAAACCGTGCGCAAATTGCTGTTGAGAGACGTTGATCTTCATGCCGTGTCCTTTATTTAGATTTTTACTTAGTAAAGTATACAACCTGTCGGGTATTTATGCCATACCTTTTATGCAAGAGATGTGCCAAAGATGTCCATTTTTTTGTTATGAAACAAAATTGCTCAGGCATAAAGCACATCACAAAGAAACACAAAAATTTGATAAGAAATACGGTTCTACCGGGAAAAATATTCTTGTTGAATAATAATTTCCATAGTCTCCACCAAACTATTGTGATTGACCTTGATCCGTAAAAAAATCAGGCATTATTGATGGCAAATATCCTTCATGGATAAATTTAGATAGGTCTTCAATATCCGGCGATGTTGGACGATCATGTTCCAGAAAAGTCACATTCTTCCGGATTTCTTTGTAAACCATGGCAGTTCCCTGACCCAACCGCGCTGTCCCATCAGCCCGTAAATCAACTGCCTGCGCAGCGGTGATGAATTCAATCGCTAAGACATTTCGTACGTTTTCCAAAATTTCAAGGCAATGCCGTGCCGCATTCGCGCCCATACTGACATGGTCTTCCTGATTGCCGCAGGATGGGATCGAGTCAACACTATCAGGATGTGACAAGGTTTTATTGTCTGAAACTAGCGCTGCGGCTGTGTATTGCACCATCATCAACCCGCTGTCCAAACCGCTGGTTGGAACGAGCATTGCTGGTAAGCCATGATTTAACTCAGGCGTTAACATACGAAAGATGCGCCGCTCGGCAATGTTGGCGACTTCTGCCATGGCAATTCCGATAAAATCTAACCACATGGCCGGCCCTTGCCCATGAAAGTTACCCCCAGAAATTGCCCGCATTTCCGTTGATTCAGCTGCTGGAAAAACCAACGGATTATCCGTCGCTGCATTCATTGCCGCAGTAAAACGTTGTCTGACAAATTCAATAGTATCGATAATAGGGCCAATTACCTGAGGAATACATCGCAAGCAATAAGCATCCTGTACCTGCTCTGGAAGTGAATCAACAAGACGACTGTTCTTACATAGCGAGCGAATATTCGCAGCAACTCGCTGTTGCCCAGGTTGATTGCTTACCGCATGCAAAGCAGGGTCGAAGGCTGCGGATAAGCCGAGCAAGGCTTCCAGACTTAATGCGGCGCCCAATTGAGCATGCCGCAACAAATTCTCGGCATCATAAACTGCCAGTGCGCCAGAAGCCGCCATAAAGTCGATCCCATTCGTGAGCGCCAGGCCTTCTTTTGCTTCCAGTGTTAGGCGGTTGATTCCCGCCCGCCGCATTGCCTCAAACCCGCTAATTTGCTCTCCTTGATAAATAGCATCTCCGCTGAAACCGCCGTCACCTTCTTCAAGGTCGCGCGTCATCACCACCGCGATATGCGCAAGGGGCGCCAGATCTCCGCTAGCGCCAAGGGACCCTTTTTCTGGTACTACAGGCGTAACCCCTGAATTTAACATATCAATCAAGGTTTGAGCCACCCGTGGACGAACCCCCGAATGGCCTTTTGCCAGCATGTTCGCGCGGATGAGCATGATCCCCCGCACTACATCTTCTGGGAGCGGTTTCCCCACCCCGCATACGCATAGCAAAATCACATTGCGCGACAATTTGCGTGCCTCGGATGTACTGATTTGGCGATTTGCCAAAGAACCAAAGCCGGTGTTCACGCCGTAAACAATTTTACCCTCATGCTTGATCGAATTGACCACCCACTCGTGACTGCGCCGCATCCTAGCCTGAACGTCATCCCCCAAATCAGCGACCTGCTCTTTAT
Source organism: Leptolinea sp. (assembly GCA_037143255.1). Classification (GTDB taxonomy): domain Bacteria; phylum Chloroflexota; class Anaerolineae; order Anaerolineales; family Anaerolineaceae; genus Leptolinea. The sequence goes on from JBAWYZ010000013.1 coordinate 10,634, forward strand.
TCCGCGAAACTGCCACCAATTGTTCAATTGTTAATGTCTGACCAGTTAGCTTAACCATGGGTTGCCCTTTCAAAACTGATAAACTCGTCCTCGTTTAATAACCATGGAAACGGCGTTATTTCCAATCCGATAGATAATGTCTTCGAAGGTTGGTATATCCCACACCTGAATATCCGCCAATTTTCCTACCTCCAGCGAACCGCGGTCTTTTACCAGTCCAACAGCTTTGGCTGCACCGATAGTAGCTGCGGATAAAGCTTCTTCTGGAGAGAATTGGTATAAACGGCAGGCCAATTGCATAACCAATTGCATTGATTCCATCCAGCAACCAGGGCAAAAATCTGTAGCCAAGCCAAGAGTCATCCCTTCAGATATCATAGCCCGCGCATCAAAAGGCTGTGGGTGGCGGACGGCAAAATCCAAACCGGGCATCACTACCCCCACTACACCAGCTTCAGCGAGATGTGCCATTTCCGACCGGGTGGTGTAGTTCAAATGATCGGCTGAGATGACGTTAAGATCGGCAGCCAATTCAGAACCGCCAATATGGGAATAAGCATCAACATGCATCTTTGGCTTAAGGCCGTAGCTTAGTCCTGTTTCTAAAATTCGGCGAGTTTCCTCTACCGTATAGTAACCATCGTCACAATAAACATCACAATATTCAGCCAGCTTATTTTCAGCCACTCGCGGAATCATGACATAGATCAAACTATCCAGGTAACGCTGACGAGGAATATCTGTGGGAAAGTCATGTGCGCCCAGAAAAGTACTGACCAGATCCACCGGTTGTTTCCCCTGTAACAACCGATTGACCTGAAGTAAGTCGATTTCTTTTTCAACAATTAATCCATAACCACTCTTGCTTTCAAGAGTAGTCGTTCCAGTGCGAAACATGCGTTGCAGCGTATGAATTGCATGATCGGCAAGGTTTTCCTGGCGGCTGGCTCGCGTCATGCTAACCGTGGCCTGGATGCCAGTAGGAATACCCATTGCCGTAACTTCTTGCAGCGTATGGGTCATGCGGGCAGCGAATTCCTGGGCGCGTGTACCGCCAAAAACCAAATGAGTATGACAATCCACAAAACCGGGGGCAACGATTTTTCGACCCAAATCAATCTCTTGCGAATCCAGCGTATCCCATTTAAGTTCTAATTCTGCCCGGGGTGCAATCGCGGCAATGATTTCTCCGACTATCGCAACTGCCACCCCACGCAAACGGCCAATCGGGTTATTTGCTGAGGGAACACAGGTCAATACCTCGGCTGCTCCATTTAGAATAAGATCGATCTTGGGTTTTGGCATGGCACAATGCGCCGATTAATCTGCTTTATTATGTGGGGCCAAACGGTCAACGGCACCTGGTTCAGGCCCGAAAGTCGCTTCTGGAGACCACCACAGCGGGATTTTTATTTTCTCATTGGTCAGCGGGCCTTTGCCTTCACATACCTCGCGGGAGAGTTCGTACCCAGCTTGAGCGTGGCGGACAACACCGATTCCCGAATCTGTCGCCATACAAGCATCCAGCCGTAGATCTGCTTCTTCGGAGCCATCAGCAATCATCGTGACACCGGTATGAACTGCTTCGCCCATCGAGTAATTAGCCTGAATGGCAACCAAGTCTGCCATGCCAGCGCAATTCAACAGGGCATTCAAGTACGGCCAATCCGAAATCAAATCTCCGCCATCTTTCATGTTTTCAGATTCAAAAGTTGGATTAACAATCGAGCCAGAATCCAGGTTATCCCGTGAGAAACCCACCGGCCCGGCCAAGTCACCATCCCGGATCATCTGGTTGATGCGTAGTGCCAGAGCTTTGCGTTCACCAAACCCGAGGTAGCAAACCCGGGCTGGCAAACCTTCAATCGGCAAATGCTGGCGTGCCAATTTTATCCAGGTGACTGTCGTCTTATCATTCGGGAACATTTCCAATACCAGATCATCAATTTTTGCCAGATCACTTGCCTCGCCGGATAGACACGTCCAACGGAAAGGCCCACGCCCCAGCAAGAAAAGTGGACGGATATAGGCGGCCACAAAACCAGGAATGGTCATAGCCTCTTTTTCAGGCATTCCGGCATCTCTACACTCTTTGCGGATGCTTGTGCCATATTCAAATACCTCAACGCCCTGGCGAGAGAATTCATTCATGGCCGAAAGTTGTTGCTTCATCGATTCACGCGCAATTGCTAAATATTGTCCACGGTTGGCTGCGCGCAATTCCGCAGCCGTCTCAGGCGTATATCCGACAGGGATATAAGAGAGCGGATCATGGCAAGGACACATTTCTGAAACTACATCCGGCTTCCAACCTAAACCTAATGCCTTGGGGAACAGTTCTGCAGCGTTGCCGTGCACACCAACCCCCAGCGGTTTCCGCTCAGCCTTCGCCTTCTCGACCATAGCAATTCCTTCTTCGAGAGTTGCTACCTGCATATCCAGGAAACCGCGATCCAGTGCGCGCTGAATAATGGTTTGGTTCGCATCCACCACCAGGCAAACGCCCCCGAGCATGGTCATGGCGCGCGGCTGGTTCCTGCCCATACCGCCCAATCCGGCGGTCAAATAAATTCTTCCGACCAGAGATCCCCCAAAGTGTTGGTCTCCAACAGCTCCCAATGTTTCAAACGTACCCTGGATAACGCCTTGCGTGCCAATGTATTCCCAGGGGCCAGCAGTGTACTGGGCAAACATAGTCAGGTTCTTATCCTGCAATTCATAAAATATTTCCCAGGTGGCTTTCATAATATTGGTGTTTGCCATCACCACGCGCGGCGCCAGACGATGCGTTTTGAAAATTGCTACGGGCATGCCAGATTGTACAACCAGGGTCTCGTTATTCTCTAATTCCTTAAGCGATTTCACAATTGCATGATAACTTTCCCAATTACGCGCGCATTTCCCGATGCCGCCGTAAATTACCAAACGTTCTGGCGCTTCAGCAACTTCCATGTTGTTTTCGAGCATTCGCAGCAATGATTCTTGCTTCCATCCCTTGCAGCGCAGAGTTTTTCCGCGTTGCGCTTGAACTGAATATAAGATTTCTGGTTTCATGATTTTTCTCCTGGGTCGATTGAAGTAAAAAGAAATTGGTTAGATTCCACCGTGTGTAGCAAAATAAATATCCTGCTTGCCAAATAACTAAATATTTTTATCCATTTTTGATGTTTTTAAAGCATTTTGCGATTTCTTTATTACAAGCTTGAGCATTAACAAAATTGAATAAAAGAGACAGTTTATTTGGTCACCGGATAACATCAACTAAACAATTCTCAGTCAATAAGGGCATTCTCAATAATTTGCGCCATATTGAAGTCATGTGCCTGCAAATAATATTTCAACACCTCTTCCAGCGCTCCCAAGGGTACAGGCCCAACCAACTCGGTGGCTGCCACACTCACCCCATACCGGCGCGCCTCCGCGTGAATCGTCTCAAACACACGCGGGATCGGAGTCTTGGCGTAATTGATCAGGTTCATCGATACTTGAACCATTCCCTTATCTTCCAAAGAAAGTCCCATCGCCCGTACATAACGATAGCCACCATTGATATGCCGGACGGCTTTTGCAATATTTTCGGCAACTGTGATGTCAGTTGTGCGCAAATTTACATTGAAAGCAACCAGTGGAAAACGCACTCCGGTAACTAACGCGCCAGACTTGGGGTTGAATACAGCCGGTCCTTCATCTGGCGCCCAGTCCGGGTCTTTCATTTTGGCAGGCAGCGCTTCGTATTGTCCTTTGCGAAGGTATGGTAATTTTTCGCGCTCGGGTCGGAAGGCCGCTTCTTCATAATAAAAAACCGGAACCCCCAAATTTCCGATAAAGCGTCCAAATTGACGAGAAACCTCTACCGCTTCATCGATTTCGATCCCGCGCACCGGAATGAATGGCACCACATCCACTGCCCCCATGCGGGGATGAGAACCGTGCTGGGTGGTCATATCAATCAACTCGATGGCTTTCGCGGCCATTTTTTGGGTTGCGAGCAACACTGCCTGTGGCTCTCCTAAATAAGTAAAAACCGACCGATTGTGATCTGCATCTGAGGAGATATCTAATATTTTGATCTCTTCAAACTGGCGCACCTGGTTGATAACATCTTCAACTAGCGCCAGGTTAATTCCTTCGCTAATGTTTGGTTCGCAAAGCAGTACCTTTTTCACGTTACTGTTCCTCCGAAAAAGAATTTATTCTTTAGGCAAGTTTATCCCTGAAGAAAGCTCAAGATTGGAAAATCGTTTGCTCAAAATGCTGGCTTTTTCGGCTAGCTGACCCGCAACGTTCGCATCTTTTAGAGATGGCAAATTAATGTAAATATTTTCCAGGCAACCTAATAAACCGGCGCGGGCAAGCAACAGCCCACAACGCAAATCAGACAGTACTTTTGGATTCACGCAACCGGCCAGCTCTTCTCCCAGTTCATACACTTGCATGCAACCTTCGGCATTTTCCAAAGGAACGCTCGCAGCCTTAAGCCACGCAGATTGAATAGCCTGTTGGCGGATGAGTTTCCCTTCATCCGTCTCATGTGAAAGCTGATAGGCGTTACGCACTAACTGAAAAGCTAGCGCATCTTGCTGACTGCCATCAAGAAGTTGCTGCGATATTTGACTGGCCTGAGCGGAAATGCGATCGTAATATTGTTTATCTGCTCCTCCCTGATTAGTGTCTGAAAGCCGGGCTGCCATAGCCACAAGCGCCCCAGCCATGGCGCCGGCAATCGCCGAAGCTGATCCACCGCCTGTAGAAGTATCCTCAGGATCAAGAACTTTCAAGAAAGTTTCCATAATCACCTCTGCTGGATAATATAATAAATCATATCGGTTAACAGTATCTCGTACACACGTATATATATGTATAATATCAAGATATAATATGCAAGTCAAGGAAAACTTATTAAGGATCAAAAATGAATAGCTCAATACCGAAAATTGTGGCTGGTTCGATGCCTAAGTACCGCCAGCTTCTTATCATCATTCGCAACAAAATTCTAAATGGACAAATCATGCCTGGCGAACGTATTCCTTCCGAGGAGGAGCTCATTACAATTACCGGATTGAGTCGGGGAACCGTGCGTAAAGCGATTTCTCAATTAGAAGCCGAGCGTTTGATTGAAACCGAGCATGGCATCGGCTCTTTTGTGCGCGCTCTCCACCCCAACTCTGTTCCCTTCCATTTTTTAGCACCTTCCCAGATTGTTGAAACAGCCGCCGGAAACGCAAGCTACGAGATAGTAACCCAGGAAACCATCCCAGCTCCATTGGATATTGCCGAAAAATTAAAACTGCCAATAGGGGCAATGGTTATTCATATTGCCCGCCGCAAAAAGGTCAATTCAGAAACAGTTTCCTATTCTGAACGCTTTCTACAGGAGGATATTTTGCCGTCCCTGCTAAGCGAAGATTTGACAAAAATCGGTTCGATCCATGAACTGCTTGTAGGCGAATCGGAATATCCGCTGCTGCGAGCTGAGATAGAAATCGAAGCGCACCTGATAAATGCAGAGGAAGCACATCAACTGAAAGCCCTTGAAGGCGACTCGGCTATTGTTGTCCATCGAATGACCTATACGGCTCCCAATCGTCCGGCTGTTTGGTATTACGGTTTGTTTAAGAGTCAATATTTTATCGGGGTTGGTGTGCATTAGTTAAAAAGGATAAAAGAATATAAATTATTCCAAAAGTCTTCAGAAGTTGCCTATGTATGATGGAATATTTTTTCTTGGAATATGGGTAGTCATTATGAACCCGGTGGATTTAATTCAGGAATTTATGTAATGATTAATAATATAAGATCATTGATCGAAATTTTCAACAAGCCAGCAAGACAATGTGGCAAGAAAAATGATATGCAATAGAATTTCTTCCTAATTTTTACCTTCATAAGGATGTTTGTGAAAGCGATTGTCTTTATAGGTTGTATTCAGGCGGAATATTATTTCACTTTTTTTGTAAATTAATATACAATTTATCGATTAGGGAAGCACCTGAATGAGGTAAATTCACGTTGCAACAATTACTAATTTTTTAATATCACCTTCTTTAATTTTCTTCTTATTTCCCAATCCTCTCCCACAACCTATTTAGCGGGGCTTTAACCAGCGGTGTAATCCTCAGGGTCTCTTCACTCAATTCCTTCGCCCGATCCATCTTCCCGGTGCGCGCATAAGCTTCAATAAACACAAAACGCTCCATCGGGTCATTGGGATAATCTCCCAGCCCGAAAGCCTTATCCCCCAGGTCAGCTGCGGCCCGCCAGGCACCCTGTTGTGCCAACAGGCTGGCCTGTTCAAAGTAATAACACCAGCCATGCGCTGGTTCCGGGCCAAAAACGGCAGAATCAGGTGTACGCGCAGGCAATTTACTACTGCTTTCAGATAAGATCACCGTGGGGTTGCTCAGCCGGGCAGCATCGCGAATTAATGGCAGTAGCAGTGGGTTGACCGGGTCAAATTCCGCATCCAGCACGCGTAGACAGCCGGGTGGTTGGAAATCAATCATCAGCAATTGGTCACTGCTGCCTTTGAAATCAGCGGCCAGGTATCCTTGTAATATCTCTTGCCCGGGTTCCAGTTTCAAGGCGCGATCGGTCCTCACTGAGGCATAATAAAACATATAGTTCATCTGGTCAGTGTGGTTGTCAGGCGCATATACCCAGTTTAGCGGAGCGACTAGGGAATTATCGCTAAAGTAGCGCAGCGGCAAGTTAGTGCTCACTACGGCTGTGCCAGGCAACAACGCCGGTGCGCGCCAGGTCAATTGCCAGAAAAGCGTGCGTTGGGTGTTCCAATCTTTACGATAGGCAAAAGCCGTCTGCACTTGCAATCCGACTGCCGCCGCTACCAGAAGTGCGGTAATGGCCGCTCGCAGCCACAATTTACCGACCAGTAGTTCCAACAGACCGGCCATCAATATTGCGGCGCCCAGTAGAAACGGAAGGGTAAAACGATCGTTGGGAAAACCCAGTCCAATGGGCAGCCCGGTTAACCAAAAGGGGATACCTGCCGCAAACAGGCCGGCCAGACCCAACCAGATAATCACACGGTTCTTTTTGGCTGGTTCAGCCACCTTTGTCAACGAAAGCCACACAGCCAGACAAATAAAACCACCCAAAATTGTTAACCCAGCCCAATATACCAGGGCGGTACGGGGACTAAATAATGTGCTTTCCGGCAGGCGTAGCACCTGCCCCCAGGCCAATATCAGTACGGTCCAAACATCTTTCACAACAGTCCCAACCAGGTTAAGTATTGTTGTAAATGGATTTATCTTCAACGATTCCACTATCACCGGCTGGTAGTTATGCAACTGGTGAGGGAAAATAAACGCTCTCCAATAAGAAATTCCGAGAAAAAGCAGCAGATTTGCCAGCCAAAAAGCGCCCGTGCGCAGCAGCCTATCTTTTTTCGGTAGGCTGGTTGATAAAGCTGCAAACAAAAAAAGCGGCCGCAAGATTTCCAACAAAAAGAAATACTCCATGGTCATCAGGTTGATAGCGGCCAGCGGCAGCCCGGCTAAAATCCACCAAACTGCTCGCTTCGGATGATCCAACGCTTTCAAGTTAAACCACAAGGATGCCAGAAAACAATCCAGCACAATGAAGAAATGTCCATACATCATGGCGATGGACTGTTGGGTGAAGGACGGCCATACGGCGAAGAACAGGCCTGCCGCAATTGCACGGAACTCACGCTTTGGCCAGGTTATTCGCACTACCGCCCACACCAACACAGCTCCCAACCAGCGCCAGAATAGGCCAAAGAGCTGCCAGCGCCACGGGACTGCCCCCAGCAGACCAGTAGTAAAACGATAGATCAGTCCCCAGTACGGGCGGTTGGTTTCAAAATAGCGAGCCAGTCCATCTGGTCCCAGTTTGTTTGCAATCCAGGTATAAGGCCATTCGTCCCAGTACCAGCCTAGAAAAGGAAATAGAACACCATAGGCGGCAAAACACACCGCCGCCAATGTCAGCGGCGCCATCCAGGGTTTATAGGGCAGATTCGCCAGTGCCTGCTTAATCCGGATCATGCACCCCGACAACCGTCTTATCCGGTTCGCGAATCAAATACACCGGGCGGCCTTTGACTTCCTGGAAGATGTAACCAATATATACACCAATCACCCCGATAGAGATCATCAAGAAGCCGCCGATCAGCAGCAGGATAAACATCAAAGAACTCCAGCCAGGAGCCAAGTTACTGATATTGCCCGTCACCCAAAAATTGAGAACGTAGAGCATTTCCAGAAAAGCCAACACCAGCATTAAAACGCCCAGCGAAATACCGATATACAGCGGCACCAACGAGAAGGAAAAAACCGCATCCATACTGAGACGCAACATTCGTCCCAATGAATATTTGGACTTGCCAGCTATGCGGGCCGGCGGCATATATGGCAGAATGATGCTTTTATATCCCACCCAGGCGACCATGCCGCGCATAAAACGGTGGTATTCCGGCATAGATCGCAATGCCTTCACTACCTGGCGGGTAAGCAGCCGAAAATCAACGGCGCCTTGAATCATTTTTGTACTGCCAATCTTATTGATAATCTTATAGAAAATAACCGAAGTCCAATGCTTAAAAAGAGAAGGTGAAATCACATCGCTGCGCTGCGTGAGAACG
>JBAWYZ010000014.1:0-18173 GCA_037143255.1 Leptolinea sp.
CTGCTGGACAGACCCAGCGCCAAAGGGGAGTTTGGGTTTGCGAAAAACAGTCGGCGGGACAATATGCCAGTCTAGCGCTTCACTCACCAGGTAGGCGGCCACTTCGCGTTTTGCTAGAGTCCCGATTGGAAAATCCCACAGCGGAGTTTCGCCCCGTACCGGTTTATAGACGGCCTGCATTATTCCCCACGGCGCTTTGAGGTCGAGGAAAAACGTATAATTGGAACCGTTGACAAACTGGCCTTGCAGCGTACATTCAGCTTGCTGCAAAATATCCAGAATTATCTCTTTTTCAATGATTTCCGGCATCTATTTCAATGCTTGTGGCCGTTCTTTTTCGGACAGAAATGGCCGGAAGGCTCCATAGGTTCACCGCATTGTGGGCAGAGCGGACGCCCACGATTGATGACTTCTAACCCCCAGGCGCACAGAGCTTTCAATTGGCTGCGGGTGCACCAGATGTGTAATACGCTGGCTCCCGCCTGGTCCAATTCTTCGCCAAGAATTTCACGGACAACGATTATGATCAGATCACGGTCGGAATCAAAGGCCAATCCAATTTCACCTACCCGGAAGAGGGGATCCACTGGCGGAATGATGTGCATTTTGTCTTCATTGAAATCGGCGCTGGCAGGCGGTAATTGGGGATGCTTGACAGCGACTTCATCCAAAAATTGACTGAATCCAATTGCCAAGGATTGGATTTGTATCTTTTCTACCAGAAGTGTGTAAGCTTTGTTTTCCTGCCAGGCTTGCAGATAAAATGTACGTTGACCGGGCTGCCCGATGGCATCCGTTGTGATATGGGTAATTGGATCGAGATCCATTTCTATTCGAGGCATAACGCATTCCTTTCAAGTAAAAGTATACCAGACCGGGTTTCTCCCGGATAATTATATGCAGAATGTCTGGATCAAGCAGTTTTCAATTGGCCAGTCTCGTCCCAGATTATCAGATGGATTTGGGCTTTTGTTGATAAAAAGTGATGCATATTTTCTAAAAAATAAGCCGGACTGCCGGTGGTATAGATTTGAAGGCTGGGGTTTTGTGCAACAGACGCGCTTGAAGTCGTCAACATGCGAGCGGCCTGCCGCGCAATGGCCGGAGCCGGATCGATCACCCGTACATTGGGGCCAGCGATTTCTTGAATAACCGGAATGACAAAAGGGAAATGGGTGCAGCCCAGAACGATGGTATCAATGCCCTTTTCCAACATGGGATGCAGTGCGGTCTGCAGAATTCTTCGGGTTTCTGGGCCGTCCAGATGACCGGCTTCAATTTCTTCAACCAGGCCGGGGCAGGCGCTTTCCAGAACGGTTACTCCACTGGCAAAGCGTTCTACAACGGATGTGTACAAATCCCCCTGAAAGGTGGCCGGAGTGGCAATCACGCCGACAATGCCAGATTTTGTCTGCTCGGCAGCAGGTTTAACGGCTGGTTCCATTCCGACAAAAGGCACATCCGGATACACGTTGCGCAGGTGGTGCAACGCAGCAGCGGATGCTGTATTGCAAGCTACAATGATTTCTTCGCAGCCCTGATCCAGCAGCCAGCGGGTAATCTCAATGGAATAATCCCGAATTTCCTTTATTGACCGGCGGCCGTATGGAACGTGCGCCTGATCAGCCAGATACACAATTGGATGTCTGGATAGAACCTGCTGTACGGCTCGCAAAACCGAAAGGCCGCCAAAACCAGAATCAAAGATGCCGATTTTCGCCGGAAAGATCAACAGTTATTCCTCTGGTGTGGCTGCCCGAACAAATGCTGAGAAGATCGCCTGGTCGGAGGGAGAATTCGGCAAGCATTCCGGGTGCCACTGCACTCCGAGGAAGAAAGGATGAAACATGAATTCAACCGCTTCAATCAACCCATCCGGAGCAATGGCTGAAAGTGTCAAATCGGACGCTAAATCTTTTATCCCCTGATGGTGCATGCTGTTAACCATCATTTGACTTTGACTGGTGATAGCCGTGATGTGCGTGCTGACTTTCATGCGCACGGAATGAGCCAAGTAATCACGAGGGTAAGTCGGGTAACACGGGTGCCGCAAAGCGCCGGTCAATTGGTCCGCAATATCCGTGTAGAGAGTCCCCCCTAGCGCAACATTGATAACCTGCATTCCCCGGCAGATTCCCAATAGTGGCAGGTTTTTAGAAGCGCAATGATTAACAAGGGCGATTTCCAGCACATCACGATACGGGTCAATGCCATAAATACTGGGGTGCGGGGCGCCGTTAAACAAAGCCGGGTCCATGTCACCGCCACCAGTTAAGAGAATACCCCGAAAAGATGCAGCCACTTTCGGCACATCTTTAATATAGGTATCCATCGGGAAAGCAACAGGTTCCCCGCCGCCCTGTCGGATGGAAGCGAAATAGGCCTCTTTTAGTTTGAGCTCATTGGTACGGTCGTGGTGTTCATCTGTGCTAATGGTGACGCCAATTTTAGGAAGTGCCATTGAATATCCTTCTGCCACTTATTAGCAAAAGGGGTGCAACCTCGGCGTAGGTTGCACCCGGATAATGTCCTGGGTAGAAATGAACTACGAAAACTTCTGTTTTAGTCGGGCAGATTTACCCGTGCGCCCGCGCAGGAAGAACAAGCGGGCGCGGCGAACAACATTGTGGCGCTCCACGACAACTCTGTCTATGCGCGGAGAACGGGTTAGGAAAGAGCGCTCGACGCCAACACCGTTCGTAGCCATGCGACGAACGGTGAATGAAGAATTGGTTCCGTTGTTTTTGACAAACAGAACCGTACCCTTGAATTCCTGGATACGTTCGCGGGTGCCTTCTTTGATTTTGACATGCACCGAGACGGTATCACCGGCTCGCAAATCGGGGATGTTAGGGTTTACAGAGGCCTCAACGGCATTCAACAAGTTGCTCATTGGTTATTTCCTTCCAGATAATTGCGAAATCCACGGCGCCGACGATAGCTTTCAAGCGGCGCGAGGGAGAAGTATAACATGATTTTTCTGGAAAAGCCCTATTATTCATAACTGTTCAGAATGTATTATTTTGGAAATCAACGAAAGGGGACACTAACTACACAAAAGGATTTTAATGTTCGTAGCGTAGTAACAATTGAATTAATTACCAAAAACGCATTGAGTTTTTTCGCGTTATTAATGGATTTCGTGGTGAATTATTTTATGCTTGAGCAGTTGCAAATATTTCTTTCACTCCACCCCTCCTCGCAACGAAGCAATTACCTCTGCATTAATGCCAGGCAAGGCCGCCAGTTGCTCATCGCTGGCGGACAGGATTTTCTCAATTGATCCGAATTGCTTTAATAAGGCTTTCCGACGGGCTGGTCCTATTCCTTTCACTTTGTCCAATCGTGAAGCCAGACCTTCCTTTGTGCGGCGGGCACGGTGCGCGGTGATGGCAAAGCGGTGGGCTTCATCCCGGATGCGTTGCAACAAGTATAAGCCTTGCGAATGGCGCGGCAATACCAGCGAATCTGATTTACCAGGGAAGAAGAGTTCTTCCTGCTGCTTGGCCAGGCCGGCCAGACCGAACATACCGGTTAGACCCAGGTCATCCATCACTTGAACTGCGCGGCTAAGTTGACCTTTCCCACCATCCACGATCAATAAATCTGGCAGGCGTGCGAAGGATTCATCCTTCTTTTTCCCGACCTCGCTTTGTTCCTGTGCCGCCAGCCAGCGTTTAAATCGGCGGGTTAGGGCTTCTTCCATGCTGGCGAAATCATCCGGCCCGGAAACTGCCTGAATGTTAAATCGCCGATATAGTCTCTTATTCGGCACCCCCTGTTCAAAAACCACCATGCTGGCCACGGAATTAGTCCCCTGGGTGTTGGATATGTCAAAGCACTCAATTCGATTAGGCGGTTCATTAAGGTTGAAGGCCGCCTGAAGTTCGGTGAGAGCTTCCGTTTGTTTGTTGGTATCAGCTTGCCACTGACTGCGCAGGGCGGTGAGGGTTTCAACGGCGTTGTTGGTAGCCATCTGCACCAGATCTTTACCCTGTCTGCCAGATGGGACATTAATGCGAACTTTTTCTCCGCCGCGGCGGGTGTTCAGCCATTCCTCAATGATCTTGTGTTCTTCAATTTCTTCCGGCAGCAGCACTTGCGCAGGTACAAACGCGGCATCCACATAAAACTGTTTAAGAAATTGCGAAACTACCTCGCTGTCTTTTGCATCTTCGGTGCCTTCCAGAATGAAATATTCGCGGCCGATCAATTTTCCGCTGCGGATAAAGAATATTTGTACACAAGCTTCACCATCTGCCCGCGCCATGGCAATCACATCACTGTCAACCTGGTCGGTGGAGACCACCTTTTGTTTTTCAACCACCTTCTCAATGGCATGAATCTGGTCACGAATAGCGGCGGCTTTCTCAAAGCGTAACCCTTTGGATTCACTGGCCATTTCTTTGCGCAACCGATTGACAATTGGGTCAGTGCGGCCTTGCAGAAAATCACACAAGTCACTGATCATCTGGCGATAAGCAGTTTGATCAATAGCGCCAATACAAGGCGCAGTGCATAATTTGATGTCAAAATATAGGCAGGCTCGCATATCCACACCTGTTATTTCGCGATCACACGTTAGATACGGAAATATGCGCCTTAGCAAATCCAGGGTTTGGTGCACTGCCCACACGCTGGTATAGGGGCCGAAAAAGCGCGACCCATCCTGCACCATCAAGCGGGTGATGGTTACCTTAGGGAAGTTGTCAGCCAGGTGAACCTTGATATACGGATACCGCTTATCATCCTTCAACCGGATGTTGTATTGCGGCCGGTGGCGCTTGATCAGGTTCATCTCCAGGATCAAGGCTTCCAGTTCCGACCCGACCACGATCCATTCGATGGTGCAAATTCTTTTAACAAGTTGGCGAGTTTTGAAATCGAGCCGATTTTCGTTCTTAAAATAGCTGCGTACCCGGTTACGCAGATTGATGGCTTTTCCCACATAAATAATCGTCCCCTCGCTGTTTTTGTAAATGTAACAGCCTGGTTTTATCGGGAGGGTATTCAGAATCCCTTGAATATCAGCCGGTAAATCCATGAATTAATGGGCTATTTGAATGCCATCCCAGCTATGGCTGCGAGGTCTGGTGAATAAGGGTTCCAGGTTGATATCGCTAAACTTTAGCATGTTTGAACCTTTGAAGGAAGTTTAATCTACAATAATGCCATTGCCGGGTACAGCTTCGCCTATTTCCCAGACTGGCTGGGAAAGAATCTCCGCCTTCCGCTTGAAAGATTGGACTAGGTTCGCGGGGACACTCAACAGGAGTCCGCCACTGGTTTGTGGGTCAAACAGCAGCATCTGATGGGGTTCATCAATTTTGTTATTAAATTCAACCTGTTTCCCAAAAAACATTCGGTTATCGGATGCTCCCCCGGGAAACGTTCCCATAGCGGCATATTTCTCCGCCCCATCGATAAAAGGGATGTTCTTCATACTAAATCGAATTTGCACTTTGCTGGCGTTGGCCATCTCGGAAGCATGACCCAATAGACTATAGCCGGTGATGTCAGTTGCGCCAATCAGTTTTTGCTCGCGGGCCAATTTTGCAGCATCCCGGTTCAGCCGTTTCATCCAGCTAATTGCCTGCTCAACATCCTTTTCTTCAGCCCGTTCTTGCTTTAGAGCAGTAGTCGTTACGCCAAATCCCAGCGGTTTCGTGATAAACAGATGGTCACCGGGCTTGACGCCGGCTTTTGTCATACTGCGGCCATGCGGCACAAACCCCAAAACTACCAATCCGAATTTGGGTTCTTTATCCTGAACTGTGTGACCGCCGGCAATCACAACCCCGGCCTCGCGGGCTTTTTCTGCGCCGCCGCGCATGATTTCGCTGGAAATTTCAATGGGAAGATCGGGCGGAAGGGCGGCAATATTCAGCGCCAGGAATGGCTCGCCGCCCATGGCATATACATCAGACAGGCTATTGGCAGCCGCAATCGCCCCGTAGTTGTAAGGGTCATCCACTACCGGGGTAAAAAAATCGGTAGTAACGACCAGGTCTCGGGTTTCGTCCAACTTCCAGACTGCCGCATCATCCGGCGACTCTAGCCCTACCAGTAGATCAGGGAAACTCAAGCCGTTGAATGTGTGCTTAACCGGGCGCAGAACCTGCGCCAGCGCTTCCGCATTTAATTTGGAAGCTCAGCCAGCACAGTTCGACAGGGTGGTAAGTCGAATTTTCTTACCGGATGTAGCTCGAATGGCATTATCCATGCAACAAATTGTAACATGATTGAGAATCCTAATATTTCAGATCAACGCACCCGGTGGATTTTTCTTTCTCCGCATCTGGATGATGCGGTGTATTCGTGTGGCGGTTTGATCTCGTATTTATCTGAAAAGGGGATTGACGTAGAAATTTGGACGGTGTTTTCCGAGCAGGCAGACGATGAAAGGGTCATTCCGCCGTATGCACTGACTTTGCATACACGCTGGCAAGCGGGAGACCACCCGTATATTGCTCGCAAAGCGGAAGATACGCTAGCCTGCCGATTAGTTGGCGCCCGCCAGGTTCATTTCGGGTATCTGGATTGCATTTACCGTCGTATTAATGGCACAGACGAAGTGGTGATTGCTTCAGATGAAGAATTATTCGGCAGCATAAAACCAGGTGAATTGACTTTAGTTGATCTGATTGCGGAGAACCTAATTTCTCGTTTGGAAGAACCATCCATCTGGGTGTGTCCTTTGGGTATGGGCGGGCATGTGGATCACCGCATAGTGCGGTTGGCTGCGCAAAAGGCGCGAAAACTGCTGCTTTTTTATACCGACCTGCCGTACGGTTTTTCCGTTCCGCCACAAGCCATCTCCGGAATGATTCGGCTCTCGTTTGATATTCCTGAGATAAATCTGACTGTCTGGAAGGAGGCTGTGCTGCAATATACCTCACAGATTTCCTCATTCTGGAAAGATGAAGGGGAGATTGTCTTGCAGTATTCAGAATACATCAAACAGTATAATGGACTACCGCTCTGGCTGCCCATTCCAGAATAAAATTACGCCCGCTGCGTTTTCTGGATAAAAATGGCGATCCGTTTCCTTTGAAACCCGGTCAAACCTGGGTGGAAATTGTCACCCAGGAGTCCGGCGTATACGAGACTCAATACACTGAAGATTACTACCGGCTGGTAAATAACCGGGAACCGGGGTCCGGTATCTGGGTGATCAGCTTTGTGCATCCGGAAAACATGCAGCCGAATCAATAATGGTCACCTAGAAAGCTTTAATGACAGGCGGGGGAATTGCATGTTTACAAGTTTGTTAACTCGATTTTCCCTGATTCTCGGTACAATAAGGTTATACATGATAACTCTCTGCTGTTTGACTCGATAGTTTGAGGCTGATATGCGAAAATCACTTTTACTGTTATTCCTTATTTTTGTTTTTCTGGCAGGTTTTTCTTTTCTGCCAGTAAAATCCGTTAATGCTTCCAATCCAGTTCCGCCAGAGAATGTAAATGAGGGTATTCAGGTAGTAGCTACCGGCCCGTTGAACTTTCCAGCGGGAGTAAATCCGTTGACTGGGCTGACTGAAAATAATCCGGATGATCTACTCCTGCCGCCAGCTCTTGTCTCCATTTCCACCTTTCCACCTTCAGCCCGGCCGCAATCCGGATTGTCTTACAGTCCCTGGGTGTTTGAGATGTTTATCGGTGAGGGAATGTCGCGTTATTTGGCGATATTCTATGGAAGTTATCCGCAGGCAGCCGTAGCAGGCAAGAAAAATGATTTTTCGGCTACACCCGCACCGGCGATTGGGGATGCAACCATTGGCCCCATCCGTTCCGGCCGGTTGTCTTATGAAAGTGTGCGCAAGTTATACAACGGCTTCCTGGTGATGGCCTCCGCCTATTCCAGTGTGGCCTCCCGGTTAAGCGACTTTACCAACGTCTTTGGTTCCGACAGCAGTGGAGCCGGCAGTTCCATCAAAGTGGCTGATCTGCGGTCCATCGCTGACAAGTACCGCGGAAAAATGAAAATGACCGCCGAATCATTAAGCGGGATGCAATTTGACTCAAAAATTCCAGCGAAAGGAAAGTCGGCTACCCAAATTTGGTATCCGGTGGCATTGCTAAATCAGGTTGTCTGGCAA
The DNA here is from genome assembly GCA_037143255.1 of Leptolinea sp. Taxonomy (GTDB): domain Bacteria; phylum Chloroflexota; class Anaerolineae; order Anaerolineales; family Anaerolineaceae; genus Leptolinea. Next base: position 8,102 of record JBAWYZ010000014.1, read on the forward strand.
TTTGACGCAAATTCCGGCGCTTATACCCGCTGGCAGGATGATGCCGATGGGGTGACTTTTGTGCAAGCAACAGACCGGTTGAACGGCGACCCACTGCAATATGAGAATATCGTCATTCTTTATGCCGACCACCACCGTTACGCGGATACGCTGATGGATATTGATCTGATGTATGTAAACAAAGGCAAGGCTGTGCTTTTTCGGGATGGGCAGAAATTTGACCTATTTTGGACCACGCGCAGCGCCGAATATGAACAAACCACTGGCAAGGTGCGCCCTATCCGTTTTATGGATGCGGATGGCAATCCCTTCCCGTTTAAGCCAGGCCAAACCTGGGTGCATCTCACCCCGACGGGAGCGCCGATTTATGAAACCGCTGCCTGGGATATGAACGCTATCAAAGAAGTCAATCTAGGCTGGCAAGAACACAAACGCTCACGCGAAGCGGGCTCTGGGTATTGGACGGTAGATTTCTATCAGCCGGCGATTGAGCCGAAAGAGTGAATTGATCAAATTTTAGATCAGTTTATTTTTAGAAGTAATACAGAATCCTAAGAATTCTATTTTGCAAACAATTGCGTCAAAACCCTCTTGATTTTTATTGCTTTTCACTTAGCTTTTATATCAAAAAAAGTTACCGAGTTGGTGACCGCTGCACAGTCGGCCAGCGTTTTATCCCAGCTATCTACTGGAGAATAGCACTGAATCGTAAATCTCTGCATGGGGTTTACCTCGACTAAGATCATACGAAATTTTATCTTTCCAATATCAGGTACTTCGTAATCAATATCATAAGCCTTGCCCTCTAATTCCGCTATGGAAACGAAAGTTTGCCGCTGGTCCGAAATTATGGTTCCTTTTTTGTGTCCAATAATAAAGTTATCAATTCCTATTTTTGCATTCTCATCAATAGATTCATCTGTTTTGGGAGACCACCCTACGAGTGAAATAAAAGGTCCTTCTTTAAGACATTTGAGAATATCTATGTCCTTATCCCACATTGGGATAGCCCCAGGAACTATATTATCCAGGGTAAATTTATAACCCTGGATCGTTTTGAAGGCATAACCACCATCTTCTTTTCGAATGTCTTTTCCTGCTTCGGATGCTTGTGGAAGCTGGATAACAGGTATTTCGGTAGTTTTCGCAGGTTTGGGTGTGGCTTGGCTTGGTTTTTCCTGAGGTTGAGCGGGTGCTTCCTCACTTTTTTCTGCAGGTGCAGAATTATTACCGAAATCAAAGCTAATATCTTGATCACTATTTTGAATAAAATAATATCCAGCACCCCCGCCAATAAGCGAACACAGGCAGCACAGGATTAGTAATACAACCGCCACAATGATCCAGGTTTTATTGGATTTCTTGGGTACAGGCACTGGTTCTTGCAATGTTGATTCGTTCATCGAGTCTCTTTTCTTTTCAGACAAAATTATTTTGGTTTTGCATCAAAAAAAGTTAATGAATTTGTGACAATCTCAAAGTCAGCCAACATTTTGTCCCACTTCGCTTCGGTTGAATAACATTCAATCATAAAATACTGCTTCGGGTTAACCTCAACATAAATCACACGGGCTTTAATTTTCCCTATCTCAGGAATTTCATAACCATAATTAAATGCTTTTCCCTTTAATCCTGCTATGGTAACTTGCTCTTCTTTTGAATAATTAGCTTTTTGGGATTGGATTTTCAGGCTATTTGCATATTTTGCATACTCATCAATGCTAATATCTTTTGTAATAATTTGTCCATAAAGTAAAATTTCGGGACCATCTTTTGCCCCAATTTTGACAATTTCCTTGTCCTTTGCCACCATGAATACATTGCCGGGAATAAAATCATTTATGGTGAGTTCGTAATCTGCAATTGTTTTGAAGGCATATCCGCCTTCTTCGTTTCGAATTTCTTCTTTAGATTTGTTGTCTGGGGCAGAAGATTGAACAGGTTCAAAAAAGGAAACGGATTTCATAACGGCTTCATAATAAGGGAGAAGTTCTCCCCACTTTTCTGAAGGGGCTGCCGCTATTATTTGAAAAAACTGATTTGGTGTAACCAAAGCAAAAACTGTTAGGGTCTTTATTGTAGTATTCCCCGACTTAGTTTCTCCAACAACGCTAATTCCATTTACACCACCAATTTTTGTAGGTTTCTGTGAAATGACAGTGTCATCAATTTTATATTTCTCTATCATTTCATCATATTTCGTTTGGGCATTTTCACCCGCATCATCAATCATCACTATGATTGGGCCATCTTTATTGTCTCCACCAGGTGCGATCATTGACGGGCTACTACAAAACCCCCACCCTTCCATTTCGGCGCTATTATATTGAAAGTCAGGCACTTTCTTAAAGGAAAACCCACAGTTCTCAAAGCGCACTTCATCCCCCAATTTCACGCCTGACAGGTTGGGAAGCTGGATAAGCGGCTTCTGGGTAGCTTTCGCAGGTTTGGGTGCGGTTGGGGTCAATTTTTTCAGGGGTTCGGCGGGCGCCTCCTCACTGTTTTCTTCTGGTGATGGTTTATTACCGAACACATCTCCTGAGACCTCATAATTATTTTGAAAATAATAATAACCGACGCTCCCGCCAATCAGCGAACACATACAACACAGGATCAGTAAGACAACCACCACAATGATCCAGATTTTTTTGGACTTTTTTGGCGCTGGTGAAACTGGTTGGACAGGTATTGCGTTCATTGGATATCTCCTATTGGTCATTTTAGGAAGAATAACTTCAGGGAAATACAAAGCCTAGTGATTAAAACCCCCAGTCAATTGATTAACAATAGTATAGCATTATTCAATTTCTTTGTTCCAATGCGTTAGGTGAATATTCTTCTTAACCAATGTCAATCCACAGCAATGATCGGAAAAGCTCAACTTGCCTCTTCTAAATCTCAAAAAAACGAGAGATTTAGAGGAGGTTCTGGTTTGTGGGAAGATTATTTAGGTTCAAAAAATGAAACTGACTTCACCACGGCTTCATAATAAGGGAGTAGTTCGTCCCACTTTTCCGGGGAAGATAACGCCGAAATTTGGAAAAACTGATTTGGAGTTACCATTATTAAAATCGAACGAATTCGATATGTTATGTCCCCTACTTTTTGATTCACTTCCCAGCTATTCCCCTCTACCCCATCTATTTTAATTTTATTTTGGGAAATAATAGTAACGTCTTTATTTTCTTCAAAAAACTTTACCTGTGCATCATAGACGGTTTGGCCATTCTTCACGGTACTGGATAGTTGTATGTTGGGGGGCAAACTTTCTTCTGTACCAGTCATAAACATTGTAGGAAAACAATCCTCACCTGAATACTTATAGTCGGGAACTTTTTTAAAAGAATACCCACATTTCTCAAAGCGCACTTCATCCCCTAATTTTATACCTGACAGATTGGGAAGTTGAATAAGTGGCTTCTGGGTAGGCTTCGCAGGTTTTGGTGCGGTTTGGGTTGATTTCTCCTGAGGCTCGGCGGGCGCTTCCTCACTGTTTTCTGCAGAAGAATTATTCCCGAAATCAAAGCTAATATCCTTATCATCATTTTGAATAAAATAATAACCGACGCCAGCGCCAATAAGCGAACAAAGGCAGCACAGAATCAGTAGGACAACCACAGCAATAATCCAGATTTTTTTTGACTTTTTTGGCGCTGGTGTAACTGGTTGGACAGGTAATTCATTCATAGGGCCTCTTATGTGAGATAAATTGAAATAAATTCAGGGAAAAGCAAAGCTTTGTTAGAAAAACCAACAGTCAATTAGTATACAAAAGTATAGCACTTTTCAATTTCTATGTTGCATTGCGTCCGGTGAATATTCCTCTCTACCAATGTCAATCCCACAGCAATGATCGAAAAAGCCCATCAGCCTCACCTAAAAATCTCCAAAAAGCGAGAGATTTCGAGGAGGATCTGGTTTGTGGATAGATTATTTAGGTTCAAAAAATGAAACTGACTTCACCACGGCTTCATAATAAGGGAGTAGTTCGTCCCACTTTTCCGGAGAAGCTAACGCCGATATTTGAAAAAACTGATTTGGAGTTACCATTATCATAATCGATCGACTCCTATATGTTTTATCCCCGCCTTTTTCTTCAAAATCCCAGCTATTCCCATCTACCCCACCAATTTTTATTTTATTTTTGGAAATGATCGTAACGTCTTTATTTTCTTCCAAAAATTTTACCTGTGTATCATATTCGGATTGGCCATATTTCACTGTACTCGAGAGCTTTATTCCAGGGGGTTGTATTTCCTCTTCGCCAGGCATCCACAATATTGTCCAACAATCTTTAGCTGTATTTTTAAAGTCGGGGACATTCTTAAAGGAGTACCCACATTTCTCAAGACGCACTTCATCCCCTAATTTTACGCCTGGCAGATTGGGAAGTTGAATAAGTGGCTTCTGGGTAGGCTTCGCAGGTTTTGGTGCGGTTTGGGTTGATTTCTCTTGAGGTGTGGCGGGCGACTCCACACTGTTTTCTGCTGGTGAAGAATTGTTTCCTAAATCAAAGCTAATATCCTTATCACCATTTTGAATAAAATAATAACCGACGCCAGCGCCAATAAGCGAACACAAGCAGCACAGAATCAGTAAGACAACCACCGCAATAATCCAGACTTTTTTGGCCTTTTTTGGCGCTGGAACTTCTGGTTGGACTGGTAGTGCGTTCATTGGATATCTCCTATAATCACTTTGGAAGAATAACTTCAGGGATAAACATCATTTTGTGAATGAGGCAATAAATATATTTGCTATTCAAATATAGCACAATATGCTCCATGGAACACGTTGCAATTTGAAGTTAATAAAAGAATGCAAGCGGGTATACTTTTCAAAAAGAGTGTAGAATGAAACTGAAAGAGAAAATTCCATCATGAAATCAAATTACAAATTGAGCTTACTTTTTCTAGTCTGGTTGATTGCCGCCGGTTGTCTGTGCATTCCTGGAGGCTTACCGAAAATGGAATTGCCCGACGCCAGTAAAACTCCCTCACAATCATCCAAACCAGCCGCTTTAAAAACCCGCCAACCTTCAGTAACGAAGACAATTGCGTCACCTTCCGCCCCATCAATCAGCGATAACGGACTCAATTCACAAGCCCCGTGGCTGATTATTGCATCTGAAAATAGCCTTTGGGCGGCCAACCCGGATGGGTCGGGGTTGCAAAAAATCGTCGAAAATAGACTTGCTACCAAATTGGGCGCTGCCATTCAGCCCGGAGGCAGCCGAGTGGCAGTCATTACCTCAGACAGCGACCAGATACACAACATGGCGCTCAGCCTGGTAACACTTCCCGCAGGTAATGTCGAAAAGATCACCGATCTCACCTCGTCTCAAACTGAAAAATCAGCCGACGCCAATCCGGGCGAACCCGAATTTGAAGCTATTTCCGCGGTCAACCAGGCAGACATGGCTTGGTCACCTGACGGTAAAAAACTGGCTTTTATCGGTTTGATGGATGGCCCCAGCGCTGATCTTTATTTGTATGATACAACCAGTAAAAAAATCAGCCGTGTAACCAAGGATAGTTCACAAAACTATCAACCCATCTGGTCGCCGGATGGCAAAAATATAATCGTCTTTGGCGTCGAGTCCTTTGGTACCGGCGGCGGTTTGACTATGGCTGGAGTGTGGTTAGTCAAAGGGGATGGGTCGAATGTCAAACCACTATATGATCCAAAAAATAGCTCCGGTGAAATAATAATAGGCTGGAGAGGCAATACAACCGCCATTCTTACCAGTTGGGGTATGGACTGTGGAGAATATCAATTGCGATTATTTGATATTTCCAATGCACAAACAACGATTATTCAAAAAGACTGCACGAAAGCAGCCGCCAGCCCCACAGGTACGATACTTTACGGAGATGGCAAGGCGCTTTATCTCTTATCTTCCGGCGGCGCCGAGGGTAAAAAAGAGATACGAGTGGCAGAAGGCGAAACTAATTTCATCCGCTGGGATACCGCAAGTAGTATTTTTATTGCCGGATTAAGTGGTGGGAAATTAATCACTTTTGACACCCAAGGAAAAAATCAGCAAGAAACACCCGAAGATAACGCCTTAAACGCCGCCGCCCGCAATGGGGTCTGGGCATGGACCAGCTACAACGAACCTTATCCGGGCGTCATCATCAGCGGACCCGGAATGGAAACTGGCCAGATTTTCACTAAAAATGCTGATGTCCCTATTTTTGATGCAAATAAAAACCTGCTTTTCTTTGCCGATAAGCACCTTTACCGCTCAACCCCACCCCTTTATGAATTTGCTATCCCCCTTGGCGCAATTTCTGATGTGCAGGAAGTGATCTGGCTGGGAGAAAAATGAAGTTTTTGGAATTAGGCGCTATGCCAGTTGCCTCAGTCTTTAATGACTGAGCAATGACAATACCTATCGTCAACAAATTATTTCGCGAAGTCCTGCAGCGCTTTGATGCGTTTGGCAATGATAGGATGATCGCTTAGCGCCTCACCGATCATATTCTCCAGAGTATATTTCTGGCTGTCAATAACTGTTAAAGCTCGTTTCAACTCATTGGCCGTATTAATATCCCCAACTGCCAATTGAGCCAGAGCGGAGACCCCTTTGTTCATACTGCCGCAGGCAGCCATTCCCGCCCGGTCACAACTGTATTCACAGGCTCGACTCCACCAGCGGAAGGCAAAAGTAAAAATGATAGCTGTTCCCAGGGAGGCGGGCATGCCGGCCATTCCCCCCAGCAAAGTGTTTAGCCAGGTGTGTCCGTACACGATATGCCCCATCTCGTGGCCGATGACAAAACGCAGTTCATCTTCATCCATGATACGCAGCATGGGTTCGTACAGAACTATTACTTTGTGGGAACTCAACCCGAAGGTGTAAGCATTCACTTGTTGGCCGGGGGCAATAAAGACATCCACCGGTTCGCATCCGAGAATTTTCTGGCAATCCCGGACGAGTCGACCAATTTGGCTCATCATATCTCCCTGGCTGCCAATACCATTCAGTGGAACGCAATAAGCCTGACGCATTAATGCTCGGTGATGCTCCTGGTTCATCTGATAACTAAATCCAACCAGAACAAGTAATAGTACGGGGATGACGCATATTGTGGCGCCGGCTGAGAAGATTAAGACAACAATCAGCAACCCAAGGGTGGTTAGTAAAATGGGTATCTCAGCGGGGTATCTTGAGGGACGGTTCACTTGTAGCGCAATCCGGAATTTAGTATATCTTTTACCAGAGCCGGGCCATAATAAATCAACCCGGTATAAAGTTGAATCAGCGATGCACCGGCATCGATTTTCTCCTGCGCATCCCGGGGAGCCATTACGCCGCCACTGGCGATAACAGGCAGATCTCCGCCCGTAAGCTTGACGACCTTACGCACCAATTCTGTATTCGACGATTTAATGGGTTTGCCACTCAGTCCGCCTATTTCATTGGCATAATGTGAATGCAAATGTGGGCGGCGAACGGTGGTATTGCTGATGATCACTCCGTCCATACCCGTTTTGATAATCGCTTCCAGGGCGCCTTCTAATTCATCATCTGCCAAGTCCAGCGAGAGCTTGACCACGATGGGAACCTTGCGCCCGGTAGCATACTCAGCGCTTGTGATTTCTGCACCCAGCGGCCCCAGTAATTCTTCTAAAATATTGCGGGCTTGCAGATAACGCAACCCCGGCGTGTTGGGTGAACTGATATTAATTGCCAGATAATCAGCCAGTGAGAAAAATTTTCGGGCGAGATGCAAATACTCTTCAGCCGCCTCTTCATTAGAAGTTATTATATTTTTTCCGATGTTAACTCCGATAATAACTCCTTTTCCACGAGCATATTTGATTTTATTTGCAAGAAATTCTGCCCCATTATTGGGAAATCCCATTCGGTTGATGACAGCTTTATCTTCGGCCAGACGAAAAACTCGCGGCTGAGGATACCCAGACTGGGCTTTCGGAGTGACAGTGCCGATTTCGATATGCCCAAACCCAAGCGCAGCTAAACCTTTCCAACCCAGCCCATTACTATCGTAACCAGCAGCCAATCCCAACGGGTTGGGAAAACGGATCCCCATGCACTTTACTTCTGGCCCTTTTATTTTGGCCTTGAAAATGGCACAAACCAAAGCATTGACAGGCGGAAACCAGTCTGCCAGCCCCAGCAACCGCAAGGTTGTTTGGTGCGCTTGTTCCGGCGTCATCGTAAAGATCAGAGGCCGAATGGTCTGATACATGCTTTCACTTTCCGGAATTCGACAGGAACTCCCGAACTGCTTGGATCTGTCCCGCCGGAATTCTTTCGGCGGCTTCCCAATGATCTAATAGATTGGTCAAGGTAAGTGCGGCGTGCAAAGTAAAACCGGCGACTTGTTGGGATTCCTTTGCGCCGGACTGCCTGTCGATAAGGACAACAACGTCTTCTACCACCAGACCGGCAGCGGTCAGCTTCTCTATGGCCTCAAATTTAGTACCTCCGGTGGTAGCCAGGTCATCAATGACAACGACCCGTTCACCGGGTTTGTAAAATCCTTCAATTTCCGACATTGCCCCAAAGGCTTTCGCTTCTTTCCGGGGATAAATCACCGGCCAACCAGTTTGCAGGCTGATGGCAGTGGCAATGGGTAGGGCTGCATAAGGCAGCGCTGCCAGCCGGTCAAATTTCAGTTCCTTAAGTAAGGGGATGTAAGCCGCGGCAGCCAGCGCCAATAATTCAGGATGTGAAACCAGTTGGCGCAAATCAATGTAGATAGGAGATATCAAGCCAGATTTGAGTGTAAATTTTCCAAACCCGACACAGCCGTCTTTCAAAAGGCCTTCTGCCAAAGCGTCTGAAATTCTATGCTTGCCTTTGGCTGGATTTGTCGCAGCGGTGGGGCAGCAATTGGCAGTCTGCCGTTGGATTTCGGCGTGTAAGTCGAGGGCAGCTTTGCGCATATCCGGGGTATTGGATATGGCGCGTGAAACCGGAATTAGTAGGCCAGATTTATCTGCCCGCAGTCCTTTCTGAAGAGCTGCGGCAAGGTCTGCCCCCTGGGCGCCCACGCCAGGAGCCAGTATCCACATATTGGGAACCAGTTCGCGTACGCGCTGAAGGGCCTCTATTTGCGTTGCGCCCACCACCAGTCCGATGTTTCCGTCCGTGTTCCACTCCTGTGCCAGGAGGGCTATTTTTTCAAAAAGACGCAATGGTTGAAACTCGCCAGCCAGGTAGAGTTCTTGAAGGTCAACCGCTCCCGGATTGGATGTTTTGCACAACAGAAAGGCACCGTGTTGTGGGTTTTTCAAGAAAGGCTGAACGGAATCGTAGCCCAGATAGGGGTTGAGGGTGATAGCTCCGCCTTTTAAGTAATCAAAAGCTGAGCGGGCATACGCTTCAGCAGTGGAAGAAATATCACCGCGTTTGCTGTCCAGAATAACCGGAATATCATCCGGAATGGCAGCAATAACATCCTTCAATGCCAGCCAGCCATCTGCTCCAAAGGCTTCGAAGAAAGCGGTATTTGGTTTATAGGCGGCTGCGATATCGGATGTGGCTTCGATCATTCGCAGGCTGTAGTCCCGGGCGGCACTGGCAGTCGACACTGTCAGTTCTTCCGGACGCGGATCGATCCCAATGCATAACAGGGATCCTGTTTTCTTTACACGTTCTTCCAGTTGGGCGAAAAAGGGTTTCATCTCGACCTCTTTTTGCGTTGATTATACCTTGCCAGGTACCATTGAGAGCAAAGCCATAAACAAACCCATCCGCATGTAAAGGCTATTCCCTTTGACGAAATAGGCTGCCTGAGGGGTTATCATCACTCCAACTTCATTATCCACATACTCGGTACTAATTTAAGAGGGTGTGGTCTTATTCAAAAACTAATCCCGGTCTTTGATCGGCAATCCCAGGGTTGTATGGTAGAAGGATAAAGCTATCAGATCGAGATTGCTGATGTCATCCATCAGCAATCCTATGGCTATGATTTAAAGCAATGCCACGGGGAAAAATATCTCCCGGGTTGTGCTTTTGTTGAAGCACAGCTGCTGCTTTCAGAAAAGGAGTGCAACCCAAACCAACAGAGTAGAAACCGGCAAGAGTAATCCT
>JBAWYZ010000015.1:0-18147 GCA_037143255.1 Leptolinea sp.
CATGCAGGCAGTTAATCGGGAAGCTTTTTCTGGAAAAACTGAGGACATGGCGGCTGCCACTTTGAACCCGGTAGCTTCATTATTAATATATTCGCAGGAATCGTTGTGAATTGACACCATAGCAAGAGCGGTATATTCAAACAACCGTTCATCTTTTTCTTGCAATAAATCAACATCATATCCTTCGCTGACAAGATCATCTCTCACAAGGGTTGCAATTTTCTGATTTAATTCGACTTCTTTTAATCCATCAGCGCATACTGCGCCTGAATCATTTCCCCAGTGACCCGCCACAATCCCGATTCTTGGGCGGGGGGCAGGTGTTGGGGTAAGCGGAATGGTTGTTGGTTTAATCTCACCGATACCTGCGGATTGAAACATTCGCTCGAACATCTGATTCGAAAAAATATTGGACGGATTCCACATAGTGAACAACGTCGCCGTTACAATCGCAAAAGAGATAATTGTTTGCAAAGCAGACCACATATTGAATCCGTTCTTTCCACTGGATTCAATAGTTTCATCATCCATGGAAGGTGAGGGTTGGGTGATCGGCGACTGAGTTGGTTCAGGGCGACGGGAAGGTGTTTCCGGGGGATATTCTGAATTAGACATATTGTTCTCATCATACCAAAAAATTGAATATATCATCAAAAATAATCAACTTGACGCAACATTCATTTACTTGTATAACGGTTGAAGAAGCAAAGAAAGGCGTTTATGAAAACCATATCAGAAGACTTACGTCATACGTTGCGACAATGGACAACCGGTGGGCTGCGCCTACTGGCAGAAAATATTCATGAGATGTTTGTATTTCTTGATCCTCCAATTGTTTCGGTAATGCTGGTGAAAAATGCTTTAACATTTAATCATGTGCAAGAATCGGGCAAGTTTCCTGTTTAGATATCATCAGATAGATAGAAATCATGAGCAATTTCAATCGGAGATAATATTCCTATGAAACCACAAACAATTAGTAAAGAAGATCGGCAAATTCTGCTGGAGCTGGCAAGAAGAAGCCTTGAAGCCGCAGCTCGAAAACGGCCTCTTCCGAGAATCAGTTTGGCGGATTATTCCAACCGATTACAGCAGAATGGCGCCAGTTTTGTTACATTGACCAGCCAGGGGGCATTGCGTGGCTGCATCGGTACATTGGAGGCTTACCAATCGCTTGTACAGGATGTTTGTGACCATGCTGCATCAGCAGCCATCGAAGATTTCCGGTTTTCACCGGTTTCACCCGTAGAAGTTCAAATGATTGCTATTGAGGTTTCTGTACTAACAGCACCGGTGAAGTTAGAATACGAAACACCGGTTGATCTCATGGCCAAATTATCGCCGGGTGAAGATGGGGTTATTTTGCGTGATGGCCGTCTGCGGGCGACTTTTCTACCGCAGGTTTGGGATCAATTGGCGGACAAAGCCGAGTTTCTCTCGCATCTTTGCTCAAAAATGGGAGCGGCGCCATCTTTGTGGAAGATCAAAAACCTGGAGGTTTTCACTTATCAAGTTGAAGAGTTTCGCGATTTGGAAGCAGAATTGGATTGAAAAAAAATGGGTAATGTTTAGGTACTCGAATACAGTTAGATCAAGAGCGCCAATTGAAGATATTATCTTAAAGCGCTTTAATATTATTTCGAGTATTTTATGTTTTGTGGTTAATTATTTGCCGGCTGAGTTATTAAAAAATCTCGTTATCCAGCAGCCCGAAGAAGGGTATTCGCGCGCCGGACAATACTAATCATAAATCCTGAGAGAAGAATTAATATCACAGGCGAAATCTGAATAAATCCATCAAGGATACCGGCATTCAGCCCGAGAAACTGGGTAATACTCCCAAAACCCATGAGTAAGGCAAAGATATTCCACAAACCATGAAAACAGACAGCCGCCGCATAGGCAGCAACCAAACGTCCATATTTGCCTTCACTCCACGCGCTGCCCAAACCCCAACCCACCAAGCCACTGGTAGTGGTATGTAAAATACCGGTTCCAATTCGGCCGATTGCCACCACCGACCAAGTTTCCATCGGCGGATTAGCCAGTGCTCCCAGACTTTCCAACAATGCGAAACTGGCGCCGCAAATAAGGCCTGCAATGAAACCCTCGCGGGCTGTAAGCGGCCGGGGAGCGAAAAACCACAGCGCCAGCGGTTTTAACATTTCCTCCATTAGTGGAATAATCCCAGCTGTGATAGCAAACCCGCCAACAAGTACGACTGGTTGATTCAGGTACGGCCGTAGAATTCGGAGAATAGCTTCTGTTTCCAGATCTGTATTTGCCAACCGTTGCACCGTGTTACCCAATTGGCGTACGAGATCTGGAGAACTAATTTGTAACCATAAAACACTAACCAACAAAATACCAGCCAGTAAAAATAATTCAGCAACTAAAATAATGGGGATGCTTACCATCGTACTGAAACTAAATATCCCCCACCCTCTTTGCGATGTTCCGTTGATAAACCCACGGGTTCCTAAAAACATCAACCATGCGAGCGGAACGCCGATGACTACGAGTTGGATCAAAGGGAGTAATAACTCCGCCATCCGCGCATTTCGAGTGAGCCAGGCGCCTGCCCCAATGGCCGCCGGGACAAGCGCTAAACTGCCCACAGAAACCCAATACGCTTTGTTAATATCCCACTCCGGCATGGTTGCACCTGTCAGACGCATCCCTGCCAGTATTGTGGATGGCAGCAACAGAAGAAATTGCACTGCAGCTATCCAGCCAAAGCTAAAGAAAGCTTGCGCCCCTGTTCCAGCGGAAACCTTGCCAAGCCAAATCATCACACCAACCAAACTTAAGGCTGCCGCTGATGTTCCGGCCAACAATGCGCCGCCTCCGCTGAGAAGAAGCATACCTAGCGAAGGCAGGTGAATTTTTGAAGTGAAGTTCATTATTTTTCGGTGATGGTGATCCCCAATATCTTGTCGCCAGCCGGCATATCTGAGGTTGGATTTTGCGGGTCACGCGGTGTAAGCTTTTTTACAATATCCATTCCGCCGGTGACCTGCCCGAAGACAGTATATTTACCATCCAGGGGCGGCGTTTTATCAAAAGTGATAAAAAACTGACTGCCATTGGTATCTGGTCCGGAATTAGCGAACCCAACTACCCCTTCCTTATCAAACCTTAAATCACTGATTTCATTACTGAATTTATATCCGGGACTGCCAAGTCCGGTATTCAATGGATCGCCTGTTTGAGCCACAAACCCGGGAATAACCCTGAAGAACTGCACCCCGTCATAATATTTGTTTTTCGCAAGGAAGATGAAATTATTGACTGCCAAAGGCGCCTTGTCAGCAAAGAGCTGCAATGTGATATCGCCTTTATCGGTTTTTATCACAGCGTCGTATTTCTTTGTTTTATCGACAGTTATTGGCGGACATTCTTTAAAGGCTTTTTCTTCAAAACGAATAGCTTCGATAAGATTCTGCAACAGTTCAGGAGAATTGTTATGAAATTCTCCAGGAATTTCTATACCATTTACAGTTAAGAAAGGTGTGTAACCAATACCGGCTTTTTCGGCAGATAATTGTGCATCTTTTGCATATTGAACCAATTCGGCGCCGGTTAGGTCATTTACAAATTGATCAGATTTCAAACCCAGGGATTTTGCCTGGTCTGTCAGCCAGGTTTGGAATGCCTTTAGGTCCATAGCGCCCCAGGTTTTCTGTTCCTTGAATATCACATCATGCATTTCCCAGAATTTGCCTTGTTTCCCAGCGGCTTCAGCAGCCTGTGTTGCAAGTAATGAAAGCGCATGAGTAGGCAATGGGAAATGGCGGTAAACAAATCGAACATCTATCGGATTATTTTTTGTGAGAGTCTCCAACACGGGAGACAAAGCTGCACAACCTGGTCACTGAAAGTCGCTAAATTCCATAAAGGTGATTTTGGCATCTTTCGGACCAATCACCCAATCCCGGTCGCTTACCTGGGGAATTGCCGCCGCTAATTCAGAATTCACTTTCGGCAACATTGAGCTAAGCGTACAGGAAGCTGGTGCGCTGGTGGGAATGATGCCTGCGGTAGGTTGGGCTGCTTCACCGGCAACTGGAGCCTGCTCAGTTGGGGCAGCAGTTGGGATACTGGTAGCTGCAGGGGTAGGTTGTTGACTGCAGGCCGTAATCAGAATAATCAGTGCGAGCAGTATCGAAATCCATGTCTTACGCATAAATATTACCCTTTCAATATTTAATCAACAATAATTTTATCAACCAAGGGACAGGTATTGGGCGAGTCTCATTGATTTTTGATTTCTAATTCGGTTGAATAATCTTAAACCAGTCGGTTTATCCAGTTTGTAAACGGGCATCAACCGCCCGGCGAAGCGCTAATTGTACCATCTCGGGTTTTTGGGTTGCATCCACGGTGTGCCAGCGCGCTGGTTCAGCAGCGGCTAACTCATGATACCCGGCCTGCACCCGCCGATGGAACGCTAATTGGTAGGCATCCAGCCGGTTCCACTCTCCACCGCCAGTTTGCCGGCGCCGCAATCCCTCTTCTGCGTCAATATCCAATAGCAGAGTCAGGTCAGGCTGCAAGCCGCCGGTGGCAAATTCCAGCAAACGGCGCAGTAGCTCTCGATCATAAGCATGGCCATACCCCTGGTAAGCCAATGTCGAATCGGCATAGCGGTCTGAAATCACGATCTCTCCAGCATCCAACCGTGGTCGGATGACTTCTTCCACCAATTGTGCACGGGCAGAGAGAAACAACAAAATCTCAGTGCGGGGATGCATTGAAGTATTTTTCATGGCCATCAAAACACGGCGAACTTGATCACTGATCGCTGTTCCGCCCGGCTCGCGGGTGGTCCAAACTGTGCGTCCTTCAGAACGCAAGTATTCAGCCAGCGGCGTGATCTGGGTAGATTTGCCGCAACCGTCCGGCCCTTCGAGGGTGATGAAAAAACCGCTCATTCGCGGAAAATCCGAACATGTCTATTGGGATCTTTCCCATAAGAATGAGAGACCAACTCCGCCTGGCGAGCAATTTCATGTTGCAGCCGGCGGATTTGTGCCGAAGCTGGCGGAAGATCCACAAAGCGGGTGCCATTCATCACCGATTCGATGGCTGAGCGGGTCACACTGGTGTAGTCTTGCCATTCATTCGGGGTGGGGCCTTCCAAACTCAGGTTGAACATATCCGCCAGAGATTGCTCAATCTGGTTAATTGTGTTGGCTTTTAGTACATGAATTGGGATACCGCGTTCTTCTGCATCCACAATGGTCTGCTGGCGGTTGCGGTAATAGGCTCGCAGTGTCATTAGCGCTTCGGCTTCTTCCAGGGTCTTTGCGACTAATACCGGAACACCTAATCGGCGGGAGGCCTGGATAAGACGATTACGCGCCACGCCATAGGGGAATAACCGCAATGGTTTGCCATCAATTGGGGGATTTGCTTCGGCTGGTTCATCCGCTCCCAATTCTAAACTGTTACTGCGTACCACATTTTGGTAGCGGCCATCGCGGCGCATAGATGTACCGGGCTGGGTTGTGACTTCACCCATCCCGCGCCGAAAACCCTGATTGGGATTTTGCCTGGACGGGGGTGGGGCGGCGGGTTTTTCAATCCGAATTTTGTCATCTTCTCCTACGGAACGAATTTCGGGTAGCGGCGTAGTACCGCGCACCAAGGCATCGACCGCACTGGCGACATCCGGATGCACGGCTACTTTGTCGCGTTCAATCATCTCAATCAGAACATCAAAGGTTGGCGGTGAACGCCTCTCCAAAACAGTTTTCTGCGTGCCTCTCCGGCGGGCTTCTTCATCCGAAAGGGTTACTGATTCGATACCACCGATCAAGTCCGAAAGTGTCGGATTAATCAACAAGTTCTCCAGCGTCCGCCCATGCGCCGTTCCAATCAACTGCACTCCCCGCTCGGCAATGGTACGAGCAGCCACTGCTTCCAACTCGCGGCCGATTTCATCAATCACAATAACTTCGGGGTTGTGGTTTTCAACTGCTTCTATCATCACTTCATGCTGTAAGGATGGAGTGGGTACTTGCATCCGGCGGGCATTGCCGACAGCCGGATGCGGTACATCGCCATCGCCCCCGATTTCATTGGAAGTATCTACAATGATGACCCGTTTTTTTTCTGCTAGAATACGGGCAGCCTCCCGCAACATGGTAGTCTTGCCAATGCCGGGCCGCCCAAGGATAAGCAGACTTTTGCCGGATTCGACCAGGTCTTTGATGATTTCAATGGTGCCGTAAACAGCCCGTCCAACCCGGCAGGTGAGCCCAACAATGTGCCCTCGCCGGTTGCGAAAAGCGGAAATGCGATGCAGGGTGCGTTCCAAACCGGCACGATTGTCAGCATCAAAATCACCAATACGCTCAACGATAAACCTAATTTCCTCGTGGGTGATCTCTTGCTGAGAAAGTTCGATTTCACTGTTTACAAAGCGTGCTTTGGGTACGCGGCCAAGATCCAGAATAATTTCGATAAGATTGTCAAAATTATTCCCCCGGGTAATGGCTTCCGCAATTGCTGGGGGAAGTACATCCAATAATTTGTGTAAATCGTCAGTTATTCTTCGTTGTGTCATGGTCTACTTATAGAATAAATCAGGATTGTCTCAATTGCAAATAAACAACTTGTAAACAATTTTGTTAAGATTGGTTGGATAAGTACCTTATTCAAATAAAGCTTTGATTTTTGCAAAGTCATC
Organism: Leptolinea sp.; assembly: GCA_037143255.1. Taxonomy (GTDB): domain Bacteria; phylum Chloroflexota; class Anaerolineae; order Anaerolineales; family Anaerolineaceae; genus Leptolinea. The sequence continues at coordinate 6,695 of JBAWYZ010000015.1, forward strand.
GACGGGTAAGCCATTCTCTTCCCCGGTTGGATAACCAACGAATGGTATTTCTTTCAACCCACGCCGGGTAATACTTTCGATTAAGGTCTCCGTAAAAACTCCCTGCCCATCAGCATGTTTTTGTTGCGGCATATACCAGATCATGCCACCCAATTGTTCGCCTTCATTTTTCGCAACCGGAATGCGATTCATTCCGCATACCGGACTGCCATCCATCATGATAAATGCCAGGATGGTATATCCGCCGTGAATATAATCCTCAACTTGATCGAGGATTTGGTCTACCAGTTTTTGGCAGTGCGTCCGGAACATGGGTGTGTCAAATTGTTCTTTGACCTGACCCCAACGTTGGGTTCCAAAATAGGCAACCTCCGGGCAAGCCATCTGGTAAATGCCAACATCTTGAGCGATTAAGTATTCCAGCAGAGGTTTGACTACACCGGGATAGTCAGCCAGGCCGCGCATTCTAGCATTTTGATTCAAGCAGCAATGGGACAAAAAAACAAGCTTTTTACTTCGAGAATCATGAACAGCAGGATTTTCCATAAATCGGTCTCTGGGAGTGACAAATTTTTTACTTATTAAACGACTTTAATGGGTACAAACTGGACACCCAAAAATTATAGCATGAGACTCTACTTGCGGGAAAAAAAGAATGATCCATAAATCCGAGAGATAGACTTTACAGCTATAACAAATTAAATATTCTGCTAAAAAAACATTGAATTCTTATTCTTTTCCGTGTTTTTATGCTTCGTGGATAATTATTATTAATCTGACCTGTACTTCTTAATATTATGTTTTGGAAACAACAAATTAATCTTTCTACGGACTTCGCGGACTATCCTCTACCCTCGGGAAAAAGGGATTTTGCAGGTTCAACCCTGGCCATAGGGGCGGATGGCTCGACGCGGCGTTGCTCCAACGCCGGTAAACTCCGTTCGCGCGCCAGGCTGCGCTGCCGAACAATCAGGTGTTTGACCAGCACCGCCTGCCGTGGAGCAGCTTCGGCTCCCAACTCCTGCAAGCCATTTTCCAGCCAGGATTGGTAGGAACGTACAGCCAGATACACCGGGCGGCCGCTCTGATTTGGCAATGTAGTCGCTAGGGCATGAATTAAGCAATCGACATCTACTGCATCCGGATGAAAGAGCGGCTTTACATATATACCACGCGGTCCGAATTCTACATCGACGTAAGCAACTACTTCGCCTTTCTGGGCACACACCAGTCCCTGGAAGGTATGAATTGATGCTGGCTCAGCTGCCAGAACCAGTGGCGGCACCAGAGATAGAAATAGCGATCGGATGCTGTTTTCCTGTTCCAAATCAGCCGGCGCCCAATCCGATTCGGGAGGTTTGGAGGCAGTTATCTCAGGTAATTTCCAAATGCGCTGCCAGGCAAATACGCTAAATCCAGCCCGCCGGAAGGCTTCAAAAGCCGGGCTGTTCTCATCCATTTCTGCCAGCAAATGATAAGCTCCCCATTCGCCGGACTGTCTGGCCATATCTTCCAGCAGCAGTGGCAAGGCGGAAAGGATGGTGGCATTCTCAGGGGTAATAAAGGCGGCCCTGGCAGAGCGTTCACCCAACCGGTAATTCACCTGCCCAAACAGTGGGGGAATGCCGTCTTCTGCGGGGGCAACACTTGTGTAACTTCCGCGCATAGGTTGGATTTGGGAAAGGAAAGCCCCCGGACTCAGCGGACTGCCTTGCGTCAACATCAGGGCGCTATCTAAACTGAGCGCCTGCCTCCGATAGCGGTACAGGGCGGGAAGATCATACCAGGCGAAAGGGCGAATTATTATTTTGCCAACTCCAGAAAATAGCGATGGAAGCGGTCGTCTCCTGTGAGTTCAGGGTGAAAAGATGTAGCCAGTAAACGGCCTTGTTGGGCGGCCACAATGCGGCCGCCGCCTTTGAGGCTGGTATCCGGTAAGCGCGAAAGCACTATTGCCGGTTCATGAACCGCTTGAATTAATGGCGCCCGGATAAAAACCGCATGATAGGGGCTTCCATGCGGATCAACTTTCTTGAGCGCTGGGATATCCAGGTCAATTTCAAAACTATCCACCTGACGGCCAAAGGCATTCCGTTCCACTTCAATGTTCATTGCACCCAAAAGCGGTTGCTTGCGGTGGACATCCTTGGAGAGGAAAATTGCGCCGGCACAGGTTCCCCAAATGGCGCGGGATTTCGCAAACTCTTGCAAAGGCTGCATCAGTCCGTAAGCCACTGCCAATTTGCCAATAGTGGTGGATTCGCCCCCAGGAATGATTAATCCGTCTAAACCATCCAGATCGCCTGGAAGGCGCACCTGGATGGTTGCTATTTCTAATTTTTGCAGCGTTGCCTGGTGTTCGGCAAAATCACCTTGCAGCGCCAAAACGCCAATTTTCATGCGAATACTACCAACCTCGTCCGGCGATCAGTTCCGTTTCCGGAATAGCCAAAATTTGCCGGCCGACCATGGGTTCACCGAGATTGCGGCTGATTTCCGCCAGGATTTTAGGATCATTGTAATGAGTAGTGGCTTTGACGATGGACGAGGCGCGTTTGGCCGGGTCGCCGGATTTGAAAATTCCAGAACCAACAAAGAGGCCATCCACACCCAACTGCATCATCAGGGCAGCATCGGCTGGGGTGGCAATACCGCCAGCCGCAAAGTTAACCACTGGCATGCGGCCGAGAGTACGAGTTTCCATCACCAGGTCGTACGGGGCGCCGAGATCTTTGGCAAAGGCCATAACTTCCTCTTCCGGCATGTTTTGGAGCCGGCGGATATCGCCCAGAACCTGTCGGGCATGCCGCACCGCTTCAACCACATCACCGGTTCCAGCTTCGCCTTTGGTACGAATCATTGCAGCGCCTTCACCGACTCGGCGCAGGGCTTCTCCAAGGTTACGACAGCCGCAAACAAACGGTACTTTAAAAGTGTGTTTATTTACATGGTGTGCTTCATCGGCCGGGGTTAAGACTTCCGACTCATCAATATAATCAATTCCGAGGGCTTCCAATATTTGGGCTTCTACAAAATGACCGATGCGGCATTTTGCCATCACCGGGATGCTGACACATTCCATAATACGAAGGATAACTTCCGGGTCGCTCATGCGGGCAACACCACCGCTGGCGCGAATATCAGCCGGGATTTTTTCCAACGCCATAACTGCGCAAGCGCCGGCATCTTCAGCAATTTTGGCATGATCCGGAGTAACAACATCCATAATCACGCCGCCTTTTAACATTTGAGCCAATCCTTTTTTAACAGCAAAGGTGGCAATTTGTTGGTCCATAACTTCCTCCTGAAATAATTAACAAACTCTAGCAGTTTGATTTTACCACGCAGAGAATAATCGGGAGATGTTATTTTAAACCAATGACTGCCACAATATTACCAAGGGGGAATTTTGTTGAAAATCAGAATTTATTGGAGATATTATTCAAATCAGTATAACGTTCAAAATAGCTCTTTTTGAAATAATTGCTATAATTAATTTGGCGAATAGAGAAAATATCTGGGCAGCGGCAGCAAAATTCACGACTTTTGCAACACAGCAAAACCCTTTATCATAGTTCGATGCACCTGAATGATTGGACTTAAAATGAAACAGTGGTATGAAGAGTTATTTGAAAATTACGGAATAAAATACGATAATGAAAACTTCACATTGGGGACTCTGGGAGAGTGTGATTTTATTGAAAAAGAAATTGAATCTAACAAAGCAACAAAAATACTAGATATTGGGTGCGGTACTGGCAGACACTCGATTGAATTGGCAACCAGAGGCTACTCTGTTGTAGGAATTGACTTATCAGAATCGCTTTTGAAAAGGGCGAGAGAAAAAGCAACTGAAAGGAAGCTGCAAATTGATTTTCAACAACAGGATGCGAGAAATCTACCTTTTGTTGAAGAATTTGATTTGGTCATCATGCTCTGTGAAGGTGCATTTCCATTAATGGAAAGCGATGAAATGAATTTTCAAATTCTCCAAAATGCCGCTAATGCGTTAAAACCTAGAGGTAAATTTATTTTTACGACCTTGAATGGATTGTTTCCTCTATTCCATTCCGTGAAAGACTTTCTTGCTTCAGAAACAAAAGAAGGGAACGCGACCTACGGCAATAATTCATTCGATCTAATGACTTTCCGGGATCATAGCGCTACCTTTGTTGAAGATGATCTTGGAAACAAAAAAGAACTTCAATGTGACGAAAGATATTATGTACCATCAGAAATTGCCTGGCTGTTAAATACACTCGATTTTATTAATATTGATATTTTCGGCGCAAAGTTGGGCGCATTTAGCAGGGAAAATAAATTGACAACTGAAGATTTTGAAATGTTGGTCATTGGTGAAAAACGATAATATTCTTAATCAACCCCTCATTAGATTTTCGGTGGGATTTTCGCCACCGTTTCCGCCAGCTGTGGTGCGGTAAATGCGCTACAATAGCTTGAACGTTATTGAGAATAATAAGGAAGGAGTTGCTTATCGAACGTAAAAATCAATTTTAAGTAAATATTGCGACTTATCCATAAATTTCACATTTCAAATAAAGGAGATTTTCGATGGAACAGAAAAGTTGGATGACTGCATTGCTACTCTCGTTTTTCCTGGGTGGACTTGGCATTGACCGCTTGTACCTGGGATATGGAAATTGGTGGATTAAACTAATCACCGCTGGTGGTTTGGGCATTTGGGCGCTCTACGATTTCGTAATGATCATCATGAATAAGATGCCTGACGGCAAAGGACAGCCGCTCGCAAAGTAATCCGAAAATGTGAATGACCTGTGGGGTGCAACGATCTGCGCCCCACAGGAGAATGGCAAGTTGATTTATTTAGGTGGCTGACGTTGTGTGTATCAGCATTTCGCATTATGACTTTAAAAGATTGCCGTATCAACCCATCCTCCCAAAAATTTCAAAGCTCAGAATTTGGAGGATGAGAAGTACCCGCTTATTTTTTGCATGTTTTGGGTGGAAAATAAATCTATTGAGAATTGTCGGCTTCGACTCCATGCTATAATTCAGACACACCCATTATTTCTATTTCTCGAAAGCATCCAGTATGCGATTTCTCATCACCGGCGCAGCCGGATTCCTAGGTTCTACGCTAGCAAACGCTCTTGCAAGGGACGGACATAGCGTTCGTGGTGTGGATGATTGTTCCACAGGCGACCCCTCTGTCCTGTTGCCGGAAGTTCACTTTACCCGTGGGGATGTCAACGACCGCCCAAAACTGTGGACTCTGCTGCAAGACGTGGATTGCGTTTACCACCTGGCTGCCCGAGTACTAGTACCCGAATCAATTCTTTATCCGCGTGAATACAATCAGGTTAATGTTGGCGGTACTGTCACCCTCATGGAAGCCATGCGTGATGTCGGTGTTCGCCGGGTTGTTTTTGCATCTTCAGGCGCCATATACGGAGATCAGAAAAACCAACCCATCGTTGAAGAGACCACCCCAGAACCGCGGTCGCCGTATGCGGTTTCCAAACTGGCAGCGGAGTATTACATTAAAACCATTGGTGATCTATGGGGCATTGAAACCGTCTGCTTGCGCATCTTTAACGCCTACGGTCCCGGCCAACACTTCCCGCCGGTGCATGCTCCGGTTATCCCGTATTTTCTTCGGCAGGCAGCCCAAAACGGCACCATTGTGATTCATGGGGACGGCAATCAGACTCGTGATTATGTGTATGTAGATGATGTTATCGATGCGATGGTAACTGCTTCATCAACCGACGGAATTAATCAAAAAACCATTAATATCGGATCTGGTCGTGAGGCGAGCGTCCGCGAACTGGCGCAATTAATTATCGAAATTACCGGCGGACGGCCAGAAATAGTTTACAACCCACGCAATGAGGCCAGCACCCAGCGAATGTGCGCTGACCTTAGCACGGCCAAACAACTTCTAAAGTACGAACCAAAAATCAGCATGGAAGCCGGTTTGCGGTTTACGTTTGAAAAGGATCCGCGATTAATGCAAAAACCGGTCTGATTCGGAATGATCTTTCTCCGGGTATTATTATCCCTGCTGCGTTTTATCTGCGCCCGGCGCTTGAAGTAGCCCGTGATTTGCTGGGGAAGAAATTGGTCCGTCTGATGGATGACATTCGAATGAGCGGTATGATTTGCGAAGTTGAAGCTTATGATGGTGAACAGGATCAGGCCTGTCATGCCCGTTCCGGAAAAACAGAGCGCAATTCTGCAATGTATGGCCCGGCGGGCCGGGCTTATGTATACTTTACCTATGGAATGCATTGGATGTTAAACTGCGTATGTGGTGAAGAAAATTATCCCGCTGCTGTATTAATCCGTGCAATTGCTCCTCTGGAAGGACTTGAAACTATCGCAACCCATCGGAAAGGTATTGCTCCAAAAGATTGGTGCAGCGGTCCAGCACGTCTAACCCGCGCAATGGCAATCTCGAAAGAATGCAATAACGCAGACCTGACCAATCCGCAGCGTGGATTGTACCTTGAGGATTATCAAACTATTCCTGAAGAAGTTGTGCTGCGTACTCCCAGAATTGGAATACAATCCGCCGGAGAACCCTGGCTCAGTCTGCCGTGGCGTTTCGTTGTAGCAGATCCTTTTCAACATTTTTCAAAAGGTGCCGTATGAATCAAACTGGTATTAATTGGAAATCTCTTGTTCCACCCTGGATAGACGACTCTACGTTGTTACTAATTGGCGGCGGCGGTCATGGAAAGACCTTGATTGATCTTGTAAAAGTTCTTGGTTCATACCAGTGGGGTGGATTAGTAGACGAGAATCTGGCTCCCGGCAGCCGGGTTCTGGATCTGTTTGTTTTTGGCGGGATTGAGCTGCTGGGGGAACTTTATCAAACCGGGTTCCACCAGGCAATCAACGGGGTAGGCGGTATCGGCAATGTGGTTGCCCGTTTGCAAGTTTTTGATAAATTGAACAAAGCCGGCTTTTCGTTCCCAGCCCTGGTTCATCCGACCGCCTGGGTGGAACCTTCAGCATCCATTGCAGCGGGTGCCCAGATTTTACCGCTAACCTACGTTGGAACTGATTCAAAAATAGGATTTGGGAGTCTTTTGAACGCCCATGTGGTGGTCTCGCACGATTGCGAAATAGGGGAGTGTGTTAATTTATCGCCAGGCGCCACTTTGGCAGGTGGTGTTAAAATTCATAATCACGCCCAAATCGGGATGGGTGTTACTATTAACTTGAACTTGACGATTGGCGCTGAATCCCGCATTGGAAACGGCGCTACCATCAAAGCAGATGTTCCGCCCGGTGGACGTGTTTATGCCGGTCAAATCTGGCCTGAACGCTAATTTTAGAAGTAGAGGTTATTTATGTTTCGCAAATCTCCATCCCCTGGACCAGTTCCTTCCGCTCCTATTGAGCGGGTTACTACCGTTCTTGGCCCGGGTATCCGCTGGAACGGCAGCATGCGCGGAACTGGCGGTGTCCGCATCGAAGGCCCCATGGAAGGGGAAATTAGTATTCGAGGTTTAGTGGTGGTTGGCGAGACAGGACGCGTTACCTGTGATAATCTGCGTGCCAATACGGTGGTCATTGCCGGCGCTGTGCGCGGTAATATAACTGCCGAAAAAATCGAAATCCGCGCTACCGGACGGGTTTGGGGAGATGTAGTGACGGTGGCTTTTTCAACGGAAGAAGGCGCTTTTCTGCGCGGACAGGTGCGCATGGAAGAACGGGTGGATTTAAATTTCGATACGGAGGGAGAAACCCTTCCTATCGACACAGCCTTCCCGGCTGATTCAAAAAAAACTCCGCCGGTTGATCCTAAAGGATCCTAATGGATACCGACACGATTTTACTGATTATCGCAGAATGGATCGGAGTGGTAGCCGTCGGCATGTTGGTTGGTTTAAGCCCACAATTGCGAAAAATCCGCCCATTGCAATTTCTTTTTCCGCGGCGCGAAGCCTCTGTTACCTTATCTGTGAATGCGGTTATGTTTGTTTTTTCAATTCTCTTATATGGCCGATTTTTTACAGCAGCCGGTATACCAGGAACCCTGCAGCCGGAAGCTCTTTTGCAGCGGATTATTCTGGATGTGCTAGGGCTTGCGGCAATAGGAGCCGCTTTATACACTAGAAAACAACCCCTACGTAGCGCCTTATGGGGAAAAGATGCCCTGCGCCCCAATCTGCAATTCGGGCTGCTGTTGGCTGCATTGATCATCTTTTTGCGCGGCAAAGTTTTCGCCATAACTAATGGGATTGAAACAGCCGAGGGAGTGGCACTGCTCCAACTACTTATTATTTCCGCCTGCGAAGTTACGATCTTTTTCGGTTATTCACAGCCACGATTGACCGCCCGCTTTGGTGAAAATACAGGATGGTTAATTTCCGCTCTGCTATATACCTTGTGGCAGGTAATCCCATTGGCATTGCCCGGCGTTGGTGGACAAGCCGCGCTTTTCCAGGTCGGATTAGCCATCGGGCAAGGGGTGATCCTGGGTTGGATCACCAGGAAAAGCCGCCATATTCTGGCGCCGGTTCTTTACCTCACCCTGAGTCAATGGCTCTTCCTGATAAAATAGATTTATGACAAAACCTATCCCTCCCGTTGTTCCCATGTCTTCTCCGGATATCAATGAAGAAGACCGTAATGCCGTACAAGCCGTCATCCATACAAACCACCTCAGCATGGGCCCCTGGGTTGACCGCTTTGAAGAAGCCTTTCAAAAAACCATTGGCAGTAAATTCGCCATTGCCGTCAACAGTGGAACAGCCGGACTGCACCTGGCTATTCGAGCAACCGGTATTCAAAGAGGGGATATTGTTCTTACAACTCCCTTCTCTTTTGTTGCATCCACTAATGCCATTCTCTTTGAAAATGCGCTGCCGGTGTTTGTGGATGTTGACCCGGCTACCGGCAACATGGATGTTGCGCAATTGGCACAGGCTGCTGATGACCTGGCTGCCGGTGGAGATCGCACCCGGCGCTGGCTGCCCCGCAAACTGCCACGCTATTTTGATGATGACGGAAAAGAAATTCAGCCCCGATTAAAAGCGCTCCTGCCAGTGGATGTCTTCGGTCAGCCGGCCGAAATGGATGCTGTTCGAGCCGTTGCCAGTCAATACCAAATTCCAGTAATTGAAGATTCCTGCGAAGCCCTCGGGGCGACTTATAAAGGAACTCCAGCCGGAAAAACGGGTGATATCGGAGTATTCGCGTTTTATCCCAACAAGCAAATCACTACTGGCGAAGGCGGCATGATTGTGACGGATAACCCGCAATATGCCAGTATCATGCAAGCCTTGCGCAACCAGGGACGCGCCCCTGGTGATACCTGGCTGAGTCATACCTATCTAGGATACAACTACCGATTGGATGAATTAAGCGCCGCTCTGGGCGTCTCTCAAATCAATCGCCTCGAATCTTTTCTCACTGCCCGCCAGCGGACAGCTAATTTATACGAAAAACATCTGGCGTCTATGCCTTCTGTGGAACGCCAATTCATCCACTCTTCGACCACTCGGATGAGCTGGTTCGTGTACGTTGTCCGCCTGCCCCGTGGATGTGACCGGACTGCATTGGCATCTCGATTAGCTGAACGAGGAATACCCGTCCGCCCGTATTTCCTGCCCATCCATTTGCAGCCTTACATGGTGGAACGCTTCGGGTATCACTCCGGTGATTTCCCCATCACAGAAGATCTGGGGAACCGCGGATTGGCGCTGCCATTTTCAGGTGTAATGCAAGAAGATCAGGTGGAACTGGTCTGCCGCGCGCTGCATTCCTGCTTATGAACATTGATGGGATATTCAGACCGCCGCGGCGAAGGGGGCTGACCTTTCAAATTGGCGCTGCTCTGGCATTCTCCAGCGCCGGGGGCATCGCCTTCTGGTACAGCATGGATCAACAGGTTGGCTTGAATTTTGTCGGACTGTTGGCTGCGTCACTGTTACTGCTTGCGCCGGTTCCGTTGATCGTCTATCGGGCTTATGCTTTGTCGCATGCTACTTATCGGCTGGAACGCGAGGGATTGATCCTGCGCTGGGGGCTGCGGGCTGAGGATATTCCTCTCAATAGTATCGAATGGGTGCGCCCGGCTTCTGAATTGGGTTTTCAGCTCCCTCAGCCGCGTTTTAGTTGGCCGGGAGCTTTGCTTGGTTTTTCGAAAGCGAGAGAATTAGGTCAAATCGAATTTCTCGCTTCTGACCCGGAAAACCTGACCATCATTGCCACCCCGGCCCAGATTTTCGCGATATCTCCCGCGAACCCCAAAGCGTTTATGTTGGCGTATCAACGCACATCAGAGATGGGCAGCATTACCCCCATGGCCGCCTTCAGCGCTCTACCGGCAGCCTATGTTCGGCAGGTTTGGAGAGACCGCTTTGCCCGCCTGTCCATTATTTTCAGCGTTCTGCTCACCATTGGCTTGTTGGTCGGCGTAACATTGATCATCCCAACCAGGGTGTTGGTTTCCATTGGATTTGAGCCCAGCGGATTGCCTATGCCGCCAATGTCATCTGCCAAATTATTGCTTTTGCCTACCCTGAGCGGTTTATCAACTGTGATCTCCATTTTGACTGGATTGTTTTATTACCGGTATGCGGAGCAACGGTTGGCCGGCTATCTGGTTTTGGCTGGCGCCGGAGTAACCCCCCTCTTGCTCATCCTATCTCTTATATTTATCCGATGAACCTTTCATTAATACAACTTGCACTTGGCATCGTGCTGGCTGCGATCATTGCATCTGCAGCTTACATCGCAAAAACATTAAGCCGTTCAGGGGCATTTGCCGCATTCATCCTCGGGACAGTCATTTTTGGGATAGGTGGGGTATCCTGGTCCATCCTTCTCCTGGTCTTTTTCCTTTCCTCCAGTGTGCTTTCTCGATTATTCAAAAAACAAAAATTGGCAATTCAAGAGAAGTTTTCAAAAGGCGCGCGACGGGACGCGGGTCAGGTGGCAGCCAATGGAGCAGTCGCTGGCATCCTCACCCTTCTTTTTCCACTTTTTGGCGGGACTGCCTGGATCTGGGCAGCCTTTGCCGGCGCTTTGGCAGCGGTTAACGCTGACACCTGGGCAACAGAACTGGGCGTGCTCAATAAGGCATTCCCGCGGCTTATTACAACCGGCAAGCTGGTTGAACCAGGCACATCCGGAGGAATTAGTCTCGCCGGAACGTTGGCGGCTCTGAGCGGGACGATTATTATCGCCGTCCCGGCTGTATTGTTCAAACCACCGACTCTTCCCTTCAGTATGGAGAATGATCTTCCGTTGTTCCTGATTGTTACAGTATCGGGAATGGCTGGCAGCCTGGTGGATTCGCTTCTCGGCGCCACTCTGCAGGCGATCTATTTTTGCCCCACCTGCCAAAAACAGACGGAAAAATACCCGGTGCATTCCTGCGGCAGTTCAACTAGACTAATTCGCGGCAAATCTTGGTTGAATAATGACTGGGTAAATGCGTTTTGCGGATTTAG
>JBAWYZ010000016.1:0-17828 GCA_037143255.1 Leptolinea sp.
GAGTTATCAAGAATATTTGAAATTGTGATTTCTGATCCCGCAGACTGCAGCACCATTGTTGAACCAATCCAATAACCGGCAAAACTCATTATTAAAAAGATACCTATGAATAACCAAAAAACAGGTTTCTGCAACTTAATATTCCATCGATAGAAAGAGTTTTGCAGTAGCCCTTCTTTAACCGTTGGTTGCGTTTCTGAAGGGGGAACTTGCATCTATTTTCCTACTGCGACATGCCTGAAATAATGCTTAAAACCAATCCAGTCAATAAACCAAATACACCCGCTCCAATGCCCCATAAAAGAGTCGCTTCGATTTCTTGATAATGAATAACGGAATAGCCCTTTTTAACTAGGGCTTGAAAGAATCTGGATTCCGAAAGAGCTGGTGTAATCCGATCCCAGAAAATAATTTCAACTTTATTCAGGAGAGCATCCATGCTAACCCGTCCTTTATCTAGAAGAGGATAATTTAGTTATTTTTCCATCAGCATCAACAACTGCGCGGACCGTGCGGGGAATTGGTTTTCCATTTGAACCAAAGGCTGTTCCGGTAAAAATTACCAGATAATTCCCATTTTCCTGTTCGGTAATGTTGGGCTGAGTATTTCTCACTTCAGGATGGCGGCTGAAGACATGTTGACAAACTGCATTGAGCATCGCTTTGTCCATGAGGATTTCCTTTTAGACAGCCTATCGCATTTTTCTGCGAATAAATGCCGGAACATCAAGATTATTCCCGACACCAGTGTATTCCATTACTTCCATGCGTTCCGGTCTTTCATAGTGAACCGGCTGGTTATCTATGGGTTCAGCAAGAGGAATGAATGGCGCCTGAATGGTTGTTGTAACATCGGTTTTCTTCGTTAATGGCGTGGAGATGCCTTGTAGGGTTTGTAGTACCGTTCCAGAGACGGGTGTTGAACCAATGCCGGTAATAATTAGTATTACTTGCACCCGGTCATGCATTTGAGGAGCAGTAATGATCCCTGGGATAATATTAGCGCGCTTGTTGGTTCGTTCCTGCAGGCTCTCCATGGCATCGGCAACTTCCATGAAGGTAAGGTCATTTCCGCCTGTAAAGTTGACAATGATGCCCGTTGCCTGGTCTAAAGGAACAGAATCCAACAGCGGATGGTGCAGCGCTCGTTCAACAGCCTGACGCGCTTTCTCATCTCCTTCACCCTGACCAATAGCAAGTAATGCGCCCCCGCCAGATTGGATCATCTGCCGGACATGGGCAAAATCGACATTAATAACACCTGGCTGCAACACCAGTTCGCTAATCCCTTGAATTCCTTGCCGGAGTACATCATCAGCTAACCGGAAAGCCATTTCAAGTGGGAGGTCATGGGGGGCAATTTGCAGCAAACGGTCATTTGGAACGGTAATCAAAGTATCGGTAAATTGGCGCAATCTGGCCAGTCCTTCACGCGCGTTAGTCTGGCGGCGACCGGCTTCAAATGAGAAAGGTAAACTAACGATTGCCACCGTTACAGCGCCAATCGCTTGAGAAATTCGAGCGATGATGCTGGCTGCACCTGTACCGGTTCCCCCACCCATTCCCGCTGCAATAAAGACCATATCTGCCCCAAACAGGGCAGCGTGAATTTCTTTTGCACTTTCTTCTGCCGCCGATTCGCCCACCTGCGGCTTTCCACCCGCACCTAATCCGCGGGTAAGACTTGGACCGAGTTGAATTTTGACCGGCGCCAACGCTGTTTTAAGAGCCTGACCATCTGTATTGGCAGCGATAAAATCAATACCATCAAGCCCGAGTTCGATCATGCGGTTGACGGCATTGCTTCCGCCTCCGCCAACCCCGACAACTTTTAGAACAGGTCTGCGGGTTTCAAAAGCAAGCTTGTTGGTTTCAGAATTATTGGCTGTGTCTATCATTGGTCACCTCTCCTGAAGTTGTGTTGCAATACTTGTGCCGTCACCGGAGATGCGCTCTACTTGACTACCGGATGCACGCAACGATTCCAATTGTTCATCTGAGAATGATTGGATGTTTCCTATTACAGTTATTTTATTAGCCAGGGTTGCTTCTTCCAAAGAGAACCCTATGGTTGGTTTGTATTTCTTAACAAAGGGCCGAATCACATCCAAATGCCAGTCAGCCACACCCCATTCATAAGACGGCAATAAGAGATAATGACCGATTGGGTGATTTCCTGCCACAGCACTTTTGGAAGTTTCAGGAGGCATTTCTGCGCGGATAGATTTTGATTGGTTAACTTTCGTGCGCAGCTCATTTACAATTTGTCGGGTAGAGCCGTCTGGTCTGTACCAGGCATCAGCAGAATGAGGGCTACCGGTATCGTCTGAAAGAAGCCAAAAGTTGGCTGCAAGCACTGAATTACCTACCGGTTCTAATGGCGAAGCGGGTTTTTCAGGGTCTGAAGCCGGGTCATTGCGTAATAATTGAGTAATTGCTAAACAAATTTCGGTATGTTTTTCATCTGTCCAATCCTTATGGACTGGCGACATTGGCTCATGTGGTACGCCTGCGCCCATAAGAATGACCGGAACAGTTTTTTGCACAATTACAGAAGCGGTAGCGGTATACCATTCATAGGCTCGAAAGCCCTTCTGATCTTCTTCTCCGGGTGGGGTAAAGTAAGGTTTGGCATCCGCCCAACGTTCCGGGCCACCAGCACCCCAGTTCAGCGATTTATCATGCGTCCAGGCGTAGGCAGAAAGGACTAGTTGATCCAAAATATCCACTCGGTTACGACGTGCTAGAGCTTGCAATGCGAGCGACAGGAAAGCGGTATCCCAGAAGTTCCCTCCCGGTTCCAATGAAGGGAACAGGGGGATGATTTCACATTCCAATGCCAGGCTGGCCAAAGGGATGTAGCGGTCCAGAAATCGTTCTACCAGTCCGTTTTGAGCCCATTCTGATGTCGGCCAGGAAGAACGCGAATTCGGACGATCGAAGAAAGAGATAGTGCGGACTCCCCACCGAGAATAGGCTTCTAACAGTGTCCGCATATCGGTTGTTTCCAGCCGTTTTTCCAATCCTTTTGAAAATTGGATTATCGGTTCTATTTGGGCATCTTTTAGCGAACTTAAGAAAGATTCAGGAATTGCCCGGTCAGATTCACTTAATAACACCAACCACCCAGCCCCTAAAGCCTGCAATTCAGGGATCCACTGATCAGCGTCTTTCTCACTATAGTGCAACGTGTTAGGAAAATAATGAAATCCTAATCGTGATTTTTTTGCCGATGTTAATTCATCAAATGCTTTCATCAATAAACCCTGTTCGCAAGGAATGTCTTGGGTTACCTGCAAGAAATATGCCGAAGGCGGACTTCGCGCCGCATCAGAACATTATCTGATGCTATAATCAGCGTTTGTGATTCTTGTTACAGGTGGTACCGGGTTTATAGGACAACATCTTGTACGCCAGCTTGTTTTGCAGGGGTATGAAGTTCGCATATTATTGCGCCCCTCCGTTGAATCTCCAAATCTTCCCACTGGATTACCGGTGCAGGTTGCGGTTTCCAGTCTCAGTGACCAACGCGGCTTGCGGGCTGCATTAAAGGGTATTAACTCGGTTGTCCATTTGGCCGGAACGGAGGTTCATGGCATCCGGTCGAATCTAGAGGGGGTTGATATTGAGGGAACAAAAACGCTGTCGATTGCAGCAAAAGAGGCTGGTATCGAGCGCATACTTTATCTAAGTCATTTAGGGGCAGATAAGTCGTCTGCTTTTCCTGTATTAAAGGCAAAAGCTATAGCCGAGAGTCTGATTACCCAGAGCGGGATTGAATCGACAATATTTCGCTCGGCAGTTGTATTTGGCCCGAATGATCATTTCACCAAAGCTTTCGCCAGAGTTATTCAAATTTCCCCATTCGTCCTGTTGATACCCGGAATTGGTTCAACTTTACTACAACCGATATGGGTTCAGGACCTAGTTACTTGTATGGCAATGGCGCTTGGAGACCCAAACAGTGCCAATAAAACCTATCTGGTAGGGGGTGGAGAGACAATTTCTTTCCGCGCTATTCTCGGATTGATTATGGATAAAATCGAGATACATAAAAGGGTCATTCCTATCTTTCCTGGATATCTAAGGGTACTTTCGGTTTGGTTGGAACAAAACCGAAGTTTTCCCATCTCTGCCTATTGGATTGATTACCTGGCGGCAGACCGGATTTGTGCGCTTGATTCGTTGCCGCGGAATTTCAATTTGATTCCGGCCAGGTTTCATCAATCACTTTCTTACCTCGCTCCCTGAAATACAATCAACAGGTTTCATGACAGACTCAGCTTTTTGCATCCACGCCCATTTTTACCAGCCCCCTCGGGAAGATCCATTTTCCGGGGTTATTCCCAAAGAGGAAGGCGCTTCACCTTATAACAACTGGAATGAAAGGATTCATTCACAATGCTATAAACCTAATGCAGAATTGGGAAATTTTAGCCGGATTAGTTTTAACCTAGGCCCAACTCTGCTGGAATGGATGCTAAAATTTGATATTGAAACAGCCGAGAAAATAATTGAACAGGAAAGACAGGTTCACCAGGATTTTGGTTTTGCAAATGGAATGGCTCAGGCCTTTAACCATACCATCCTGCCACTGGCATCGCAGCCAGATAAACGCACTCAGATTAAATGGGGGATGTCTGAATTCCAACACCGTTTTGGTCATTCTGCCGAAGGCATCTGGCTGCCGGAAGCGGCGGCTGATAATGAAACACTACAAACCGCAGCAAAGTGTGGTGTGAAATATGTTATTCTGGCGCCCTGGCAATGTGCAAATTCCGATAAGAACATGAACCAACCCGGTTGGGTCGAACTTGGGAATGGGAAACAAATTGCTGCATTTTTTTATAACCAGGGGTTGTCTACGCGGGTTAGTTTTGATCCGGGCTCTACCTCAAACGCGGATGAATTTCTGGTGAGCCATATTCTGCCGGAATTTATGAACGGTAATAAGACAACTGACCAGGACAAGCTGATCATCATTGCTTCTGATGGTGAACTATATGGGCACCATCAGAAATTCCGGGATCAATTTCTTGCGCGGTTGACGACCGATTCGATGAAGGGAAAACCGGTCAATCGCTCAACCCCGGCTGAATGGCTGCAAAAACATCCACCAAAACAAACTGTTTCTATTGTTCAAAAGTCATCATGGAGTTGCCATCATGGAATTCGCCGCTGGAGTGATAATTGCGGGTGTACACCACACAGTGGCTGGAAAGCGCCGCTGCGGGCCGCATTGGACGAGGTAGCAGCCATTATTGATCCGATTTATGAACAGATAGTAGAGACGTGTGGGGTGGATCCCTATGATTTACGGGATGAGTATATTCAAGTTTTGCTTGGGATCGTGACGATGGAAGATTTTTTACATCAACACCTGAAACAGAGTGTTAGCGAGCAAAAATTGAAACAAGTGGCTTTATTATTACGTGCTCAATATGAGCGTCAGCGTATGTACACATCCTGCGGCTGGTTTTTTGATGATTTCGACCGCATTGAGCCGCGCAATAATGTGAAATATGCCGCCCAGGCGGTCTGGTTCACCACGCAGGCGGCTGGGGAAATCCAAATTAGTTCATTCTTGCCAGTTTTTGAGCAGGTAATCAGCCCACGAACTGGCTTGCGAGCGGATCAAGTGTTTCTACAGCATACTCAAGCCGCCTTGGCGGAGGGTTTTTCGAAAGCCTGAATCAGTTTCTCTATCTGGTACTCAGATTTTTCTCCCGCATCCATCAAGGCATGGTTGATTTCCTTTGCCAGGGCAACCTGTTCATAACGAATAGCGGAGTCTACAGTATCCGGATTGAAAACTACAGTTGCCAACAAACAATTTTGAAGGTCGGCAAAACCTTCTTTGGAAAACCAGAGAATATCTTGATAACGGTTGACCTGTAGTAATAGTTGAATTTCCGATTGGCTTAATGCTTCCTGGAGGAAGCCGTCAGGTTTTTGGGTAGCAGGATTTTGGGTCCAGTTTTGCAGTGAAATTAGCGCCCTGACCAGTTTCACGACTCTTAGCGCTTCAACATGTGAACAATCCATCTCTGTGGTTGCTGATTGAATAAATTGGCTTGTTTTCCATTCTTCAAAGAGACTTATACTGGTGTTCTGGTAATCCATCGGGTCGATCAGTTTGCCAATTCGTGCCAGGAATGTATAAATAATGATTGACAGCCGAAGAATTTTGTTTTCATGTAGAAGACTGGCAATCTGCATCGTTATGGCAGCCCATGGACTGGATTTGCCAACGGGTTTCTCAGTAACGGATAATAGAATTTCCAACATGCGGATGGATTCTTGCAAAACTTCATTCATCTCAAAAATTGGTTGACGGACTGATGCTGCTCCGTGAATCAATGCTTGTATTTTATTTCGAGCTTCAGCCAAAATTGCGGTATTTTCTCTAACTGGTTGGGTAAGCTGATCGTCTAAATATTTAATATATCCAACATTCAAAATCTCTTGCAAGGGAAGTAGTATGGGCTGCAAAAGAAATTCCTGGATTGCTTCTGATATGGAGGTTACGCCCTCGCCATTCAGCGTATCGCACAGCCGACGATAAAGGTGGGCCGAATCATCTTGCACAATTCGAAAATCTTTAAAAACGCAACATGAAAAAGCCCGCAAATGGATGAATAATCCCTGGTCGCGCATGTTTTCAGCGGGTCGAATATATTCCAATCGGCTGTTTTGATCTTTAAATAGTACGTACTGGTTGGTCCCAATTTGTAGATTTAAGCCGTCCACCAAAGATGTCTGAACCAGATGCCTGGTTTTATCGGGTGACCGTTTTGAATAGGAACACGAAATTCTTACCCAGCCTGAAGTCTCGGAAAAATGATTGTGGAATGCAACCAGAACCCGATCATTTCCCAATCCGTTTGTGAAGACAATAACATTTTCATCCACATTGCTATTTGCAGTGAAGAAATCATACAGGTGAAAATCCTCAATGCCGGCGAAAAGCGCTCTTTTTTGTAGTAGGGGGAAAATCTCGCGCACATGTCGTTCCACCAAAGCCGGATCTGGTTGCTCATCATAATAGGCGCGTTTGTATTCCATCCCGTACTTTTCCGTAAAACCTTCAATTTGTCCGTGCCCGAACATGGGTAATCCAGGGAGGGTAGCCATCAAAGTACAGGTACCAAAATATTTATCACCTTTGCCAAATTGATCAACAGCAGTACGCTCATCCGGGTTGGATATAAAGTTAACATACCTGCGTAAAATTTCAGGATCGTATTCCAGCGTATTTTTGATGAGCTGGCGGAATTTCGCGTTTTCTTCATTTCGCAGCATATTCATAAATGCGCTGTTGTAAACCCTGTGCATCCCCAAGGTGCGCACAAAATAGCCTTCCATGAGCCAGAATGCCTCAGCCAGAAGCAGTGTATCGGGTGCTTCGCAGGCAACCCGGTCAACAACCTCGCGCCAGAATTCTTGCGGCATAGCAGATAAGAAAGCTTCACGCGGCAAACCGTTTTCTGCCCGGGAGGGAATATCTCCACCACCGCCCGGTTCTGGGAACCATAGACGTTGAAAGTGTTTGCGCGCCAGCGTCATAGCTGCATCAAAGCGGATGATGGGGAATTTTCGGGCAACATCCAGAATCGTTTGGATGACCGCTTCGCGTACTTCAGGACTTAAATAGTTTAATTGCGCCGTGTCATTCCATGGCATACTAGTACCGTCATTTCCATGATAAATGAAGCGGGTATCACCATTATGGTGGTCGACCCGTTTGAAAACTACGGCGGCATCCGTTCGGTCGTAATAGTGGTCTTCGATCTTTATCTCAATCTGTGGATCAGGCGAGAGATTTGCCCCTTCAAATGTATAGGATGGATAAGGGCTGTATGGGAGCGATATGAATCGGTCAGGGTTATGGACAACCCAATCGCTGTCAATCGCCATGTGATTTGGCACCATATCACTGGCCAGACGGATGCCTCTTTGCCAGGCACGATTTCGCAAGTTTTCATACGCTTCGAAACCACCTATCTCATGGGCAATATCGTAATTTGCCAGTGAATAGGCTGAGGAGACGGCATCCGGATTTCCGCACATTTGTTTGATGTGGGCAGAGGCTGTACTTCTTTCCCATAAGCCAATCAACCACAACCCTGTAAATCCCCGGCTGGCTAGAAGCTCTAATTCTTCATCAGGAATTTGATCGAGGCGGGTAATGGAAGTTTGATACTTCTTGGATAGCTGATCTAGCCAGACAAGGGTGTTCTTGGCCATCAGAACCAGTCGCGGCATCCATTCTTTATCTGCTGAATATTGTTCGACTTCGCTGTCTAACGATGATCGGGCATAAATTGGAATGCGTGTTTCACCGGGGCCGCTGCCAGCAAAGCCCAGTTTTTCTTCTTCTTTGATTAAATCGAGGCTACTCAGTAACCGGTAGAGATATTTACCAATCAGGATGCCCCAACGTGACCGGATGTATTCCAATTGACCTGGGAGCGAGTTTGGAATAGCCAGTGCCGGGGCACGGAGCATATCAATAAGATTCTGATTGTCTGGTCCAAAATGCGGTTGTGTTTCAAAAAAAGAATGAATTTCTTTGAACATCAAGGCGTATTTTTTTGTTCCAGACAAGTTGTTTTCGTCAAATAGCTCGAGGAAGTCCGAAATTGCTGCAGGGTTGCGATTGGTTACCCATAAGAGAATTAATTCTTCCAGCGTGCATGCTCGATGGGATATCCCATCTGAGCTGCCTGAAAGATAATCCTCGACGGTTATTTCTTTGGTATATACGCTAACGGGGGGAAATTCAACACAAAACTCAAATAATAGGCGGTTCACACTCTCGCTGCTGAACTGAACCTCAAGATGGGTCAGCGTATTTTCAAGAATTTGAGAATTATTATCCTGCCGATAGGTCTTAAACACAAAATGCAGGATTTCATCGATCAGTCCCAATGCGTTGATCTGGCCGGCTTTTACAGCCTTTTCTGGGAAATGGATTACATCGCGCTTCTGGTTCATCTTCTGCGCGAATATACGAGCCGCATGGAAATTTGCAAAGATCACATTTCCATTTAGCGCATAGATGATTTTATCAAACTGATACCTGTCTCGCGCTATGCGTGATATGTGAAATTCCATCATCAGGTAATCCTCCCCGAGAAACAGAGTGTATTTAGTTTATTATAAGGCAACCTGTTCAGGTCAATATAAAATTCTACGAAATTTGCCAAAAATACGAAAAACTGAATGGGGATGTTCAAAAAGACATGTTGAGTAGTTGAATTATAAGTGATTGTACCGCGAGGGGTTAAAGCAATTCGGGCAAGCAAAGACAAGGATGATTTTCGTTGTTTAATCCGATGTTTTCAAGTATTTGTAATGACGCAACGAGTGAATTTGTAGCGGTTTTAATCCTTGTCTGATCCCAGTGGAACAATTTGCGCAGGTCTTTTTCAGTACAGGCTCCTACGGATTTCAGATAGGTAAGAATTATAAGTTTTTGGGCAGCTGATTCTGATATGGATCTTGAACTGTTTATCTGGTCAGGAAAATGGCGGTGGAAAAGATCATAAACAAAGGCATACTGCCAGGCGCCACTTTTACATGTTCCGATTGGGGTTATTCGAAAACTGGATTGCAATATCTCCAGCGCTTTGTTATAGCGGCTATCAGATCCTGTACCTGTTAAGCGGGAAACTCGGCGCAACGCAATTGAATCAAGCGGGCCTTCTTTTATCAATGCCTCGTATACATTTTTTGCTTCTACTGAAAGTGCACCTCGCTGATATTCTTCCAGGTAATCGGTTTCCGGCTCGCCATAATTGGGAGAAAGTGCATAAAAGTTGGGCAGAACTTCAAGGGAAATCATGCAATTCTTGTGTGAGAGTACTCTTCCGTAATACCAGACACCGGTTCCGAGTAGTTCATCTTTCCAGCCCCAGGTGATGTGACCTGGATCGTCGTGTTTATCTGCCACCGGGCTGTCGCCTGCAGTGGCAACCCATAGACTGGGGAGAATGACACCTTTGATCGGCCAGAAAAAGACAAAACCGCGCTCATTGACAAAATCGATTGCATCATTTCGGTTTCGCAAGCGGCCAGCCGGTTCATTTCGAAACGTGCGAAGACGAAAGCGCTCAAGTTTTTCTGGATCAATATCCATCACACTACAACTTATTCTGCTTTTAGGATGTGGGTGATGATATTGGACCCGCTTCCGCCTATGTTCTGAGTCATTCCATAGATGGGACGTTCCACCTGGGTTTCACCTGCTTCACCGCGTAGTTGCTGAACGACTTCAATAATCTGGTACATCCCGGTAGCGCCCACCGGGTGACCGCGGGCTTTCAATCCGCCGCGAGTGGAAATCGGTATCCGCCCTTTTGGGCAAATCTGGTTTTCGATGGCGGCGCGCGGCCCTTGTCCACGTTCTGCAAATCCGCATGCTTCCAGAGAAAGGGCAGCCATGATGCTGAAGGCATCATGCAGTTCGAATACCCCAATATCCGCAGGTTTGATTCCAGCCTGTGTGTAAGCCTGGCGGGAGGACGATTCTGCTGCCGCCAGCCAAATGGGATCACGCCGTGAATGTGCGGCAATCGTGTCCGTAGCGGCTGATGAGGCAACTACTTTGACCAGTTTCTGCCCAGCTCGATTTTTGATTAAATCTAACGGAATAATGACAGCCGCCGCTGCGCCATCTCCCATGGGGGAAGCATCCATCAAGTTGATTGGATCAGCAATCATAGCTGCTTTTTGATAACCGGCCAGGCTGATGGTGTCCTGAAAGCGCGCAAAAGGATTATGTGCGGCGTTGGCGTGCGCATTGATTGAAAAGCCAGCAAAATCATCTTTCTGCCAGTGATGTTCGTGCAGGTAGCGCTGCATGATTAATGCATTTAAGGCTACAAAAGAGACGCCCATGTCAGCTTCCCAGTCCGAATCGGCGGCTGTAGCCAACTGCGCGGTTACTTCCGCCCCTGGAGAATCCGTCATCTTTTCAACGCCAACTGCGATGGCAGAGTCAACAGATCCTGAGGCAACAGCCATAATGGCTGAACGAAAGCAAGCCGCGCCGGAACTGCATGCAGCTTCAATGTGATACCCCTCGGCAAATCGCATCCCGACCCAATCCGCAATATAACTTCCCAAATGCTGTTGGCGGTTGGCTGAGCCCGACATCATATTGCCAACAAAGATACTTTCAACGCGTTCCAGTGAACATTCCTGCAGGGCTAACAAAACCGCTTCGCCGGCAATTTCACGCAACGATTTATCCCATTGCTCTTCAACTTTTGTCTGACCAATTCCGATAATCGCTACTTCGCGCATATTTTCCTCTAAGAAATAATCAAATGTGAGCTAATTATATAAGGGATGGTTATCAGAAGCTATCAAGTTTCCGGATGGAAAATATAAAACCACCGGAAAAATGAACCGGTGGTTTCTTTGAAAAACAGTATCACTTGATTTATGATTTTTTCTTTTCACCAAACATCATTGATAATATGAAGCTGATGATGCTGATTACTAAAGCCCCAATAACAGCAGCGGAAAGGGTATCAATTGTAAAGTTTACCCCAAAAGTTTCGGCAATAACGCTAGTGAAGTTGAGCATTATTGCATTGGCAATGAATGTAAAAAGACCTAAAGTGACGATGTAAAAGCCGCAGGTCAGGAAGGAAAATATTGGCTTAATGACTGCATTGACAACCCCAAAAATAAAGGCCAAACCCAATAAGCCACCAATACCGCCAGTGTAATTAATGCCTGGCACAAGGGTAATAGTGACTGCAATTGCAATTGCGTTTATCAATAACCGAATAAAAAAGGATTTCATTTTTCTCCTAAATATGTGAGAGAATTATTAATCTCTCTATACGTTTTCAATCTGTACTTAATACGGAATAGAGTGGCATTGGTTGCAGGTGGAAAAAGGGTTCGCGATTTGCTTTTCTAAGAAAGTTGTGCTATTTTTATCTAAATTGCTGTGGTAATTAATTTGAATCGGGTGAACTTATTCTTATGTCAAATAATAAAATATTAATGGCAGAAATTAATACATGGGTCTGGTTGAGAGAATTGGAAAGGAAATATGCCAGACATATGACATTGGATCGCGTACCACCAAATGAGTGGGATGAATTTGCAGAGCTGGGGTTTAATGCTATTTGGCTGATGGGTATTTGGCGCAGAAGCCCAGAAGGAAGAAGACTCAGCCGGGAAAACGAAAGTTTATTTGAAGAATACAGCGAATCGCTTCCGGATTGGAAAAGAGCTGATTTCCCCGGTTCACCTTATTGCGTTAAGGAATATTTGGTAGATGCCCGGTATGGTGGAATCGTTTCTTTAGAGAAAGTCCATAAAGATCTTAATCAACGAGGTATCCGACTAATTCTTGATTTTGTTCCAAACCACGTCGCTATTGATCATATTTGGCTAGATAACCATCCAGAATATTTTATTAGAGGGGATGAAGCGGATATCGTGCGTTCACCAACTGAGTTTTTTCGATCGGACGATGGCATTTTCGCAAATGGGAGAGACCCGTTTAATCCTCCCTGGCCGGATGTTGCCCAGGTAAATGCTTTTTCGCCTGAATATCGGGATGAAGTTATTCAGGAATTGAAAAAAATTGGCCGAATCTGCGATGGCGTTCGCTGTGACATGACAATGCTCTTATTGAACGAGATATTTGCGCATACCTGGCAATCACGGGTAGGAGTCGCGCCGGAAACTGAATTTTGGGAAGAAATTATCACAGAAGTCAAGAAAGTTCATCCGGCGATGACTTTTTTTGCTGAAGTCTATTGGGGGTTGGAATCGGAATTGCTGCAAGTCGGTTTTGACTATTGTTACGATAAAAGACTGTATGATCGGCTGATGAATGAAAGCGCTGCAACCATTAAGCAGCATATTGAAGCTGATTTTGAATTTCAGAAGCATCTGCTACATTTTATTGAAAATCACGACGAATCCAGAGCAGCCTCGTTACTTCCCGTACAAAGGCAAAAGGCTGCGTCTATTTTGGCTTTTACCCTGCCTGGCGCCAGTCTTCTGTATGAAGGTCAGTGGGAGGGACGCAAATTAAAAAACCATGTTCTACTGGGAAGGCGCCAACCAGAAAGAATAAACAAAGAACTTTTGGGGTTTTATAAAAATCTGCTTCCAGCAATTAAAGGATTGCACGACAATGGTTCCTGGCAGTTATGCAAAGTAACTGGATGGTCGAACAATCAGACTTGTGAGAATCTTTTGGTTTACACCTGGCAAGCCGGTTCCTACAAGGATTTGATCATCGTCAATTTTTCTGATGAGCAGTCTCAAGGAAGAGCGGCGCTCCCCTGGCCGGAACTTAGAGATGTAGATGTAAAATTCACAGATGTTTTGGAGCACGAGACGCTTGTTCGATCGGGATCGGAACTAAAGAGCAAAGGTTTCTTTGTGGATATTCCCCCATGGGGGTACTATTTTCTATCGACTTATTTGAGATAGTCGGTTATTGAGGAGAAAACATGAAATTCTGGGATATATCGGTAGCCATATCCAAAGATCTTCCAGTTTGGCCTGGAGACCCCAAGTCTGTTGTCGAAAGAGTTCATAAAATTGAAGAAGGCGCGAATGCCAATGTTTCCAGAATGGAAATCAGTTGTCATACTGGCACTCATGTCGATGCGCCGTTTCACTTTCTTCCCGGTACAAATACGGTTGAATCACTTTCTTTAGATATATTAGTAGGACCTGTTCAAGTGATCCATATTCCTGATGATTTTTCAGTCATTACCGGAGATTTGGTAACTGCCTGTGGCATAAAATCTGGCACAAAGCGGGTTTTATTTAGGACTTTCAGTTCGACATTCTGGGCGAAATACGGATCACAATTCAGAACTGAGTTTGTCGGAATCGATAAATCTGGGGCAGAAGCGCTGGTGAATATGGGCATCCAGTTGGTTGGAACGGATTATCTTTCTGTTTCACCATTCAAACAGAGCCGGCCAACTCATGAAGTCCTGCTGACGGCATCTGTAATTCTTCTGGAAGGACTGGACCTTTCCAAAGTGGATGCAGGAGAGTACACCTTAATTTGCCTGCCAGTGAAAATTGAGGGAGCCGATGGGGCGCCAGCCAGAGCGATTTTGATGCGCGAAAACTAACGCGGCGCAATCAAGGTATAGCCGCCGTCCACAACAATTACCTGGCCGCAAATCATCTCCGCGGCCGGGGTACATAAGAAGGCAACAGTTTCTGCTACATCTTCGGGTGTAACCAGTCTTCCGCAGGGTGTGTTTTCTTCCAGGCGTTTAATAACCGTTGGGTCGCCCAATACAGAAAAATGTTGTAAAGCATCTGTCAGAACCAGTCCCGGTGATACGGCATTTACGTGAATTCCATCTTGTGCCAATTCGACTGCCAAATAACGGGTGATTGCTTCCAGGGCTGCCTTACTGGCTCCGACGGAAATATAATCCGGCAAGACGCGGGAAGAACCAGGACTTGAAATTGCCACCATCCAACCCGCCCCCCGCTTTTTCATAAGAGGAACAGCCCTTTGTGCGCAAAAAAGAAGACTGCGGGCATTGACATCTTGCGTGTAGTCCCAACCGGTTTCTTTTTGCTGCATGGCGGGTTTATTGAAACCTGAAGCGGCATTGCTGATAAAAATATCAAGTCCGTTAAATTCGTTTTCAATCTGATCAAAAAGTTTTTGAATATCATCCAGTTTGCCAACATTGGCACGGATGGTCAATGCTTTTCGACCCATGGCCCGGATTTCTTCGGCAACTTTTTCGGCTGGGCTCTGGTTTCTTACATAATTGATGACAACATCAGCGCCTCCCTGAGCAAGTCGGAGGGCAATTGCACGCCCAATTCCACGCCCAGATCCTGTCACGAGGGCAGTTTTCCCTTCAAATTCATTTGCGTTGTACATGATTTACCTGGCCTATATCAATTTGAGATATTGGAAAATGCGATTGCGTTGCCGGATGGCGCACAAAACTTTTTACTAACAATGCAGTTTCCTTAACTTGGTTTCTAATTTGGTTTACATCAATACCCTGGCAATAAAATGGGAGAGTTCCCAGCGTTTTCTGCGCACTTGCGAATAAATGAATAGCTCCTATATAGTTTCCCTTGAGCAGGTGATAATACCCGACCCCTAATTGTAGAATTCCCTGATAGAGATACCGAGTTGTACCCCTTTCTGCGCGCCAGGCGGTTTCGAGTGCTTCATGGGCTTCAAAAAATCTTCTGCGATTAAAGAGCCGGATACCTTTTAGTACTTCTGGGGGCAGTTCATTTTCACAAGGCATAGGAGGTTTCAAAATATAATATCATAACTGGTGACTGCTCAGGCATATAGCTATTAACCAAGAAGCAATTAACCAAGAATCCACTGCAAATTCACGAAAAAAGAAAAATCAAAGCGCCTTTGGTAATAAATCAATAGGCTGTATCTAATTCCATTCGATTATTTCGTGGTTTTCGCTGATTCTCAAATAAGACTTGTTGAGCAGTTATCATAACTGGCCAATAATCAAACATCCTTATGGTACGATACTGTTTAATGTAACCAAAAAGAAAATCATCCATCTAAAAGTTGGATTAATATTGAAAAATGAAAACACTCGGAGAACCATAATGACAAGTAATTCATCTACTACCAGCTCAAATCAGCAAAAAGAACTACCGCATGAAAAAGTAGTAATCCTTGGTTCTGGGCCGGCCGGATTAGCGGCAGCGCTATATGCAGCCCGGGCTGAATTGCAGCCTTTGGTTATTAGCGGCATCGAATTGGGCGGGCAGGCGGCATTGACCCATACTATAGAGAACTATCCAGGTTTTCCGGATGGGGTTGGCGGGCCTGAATTGGGAGAACTCTTCCAGAAGCAAGCCGAACGGTTTGGCGCCCGGGTGGAATTTTCAACAGCAACCGCTGTTGATCTTTCTAAACAGCCGTTTTTAATTACAACTGATTCAAAAAAATTATTATCAGACAGTCTGATTATCGCAACCGGAGCGACTCCTAATCATCTCAATGTTCCTGGGGAAAAAGCGCTCATAGGAAAAGGTGTTTCGTATTGTGCCACCTGTGATGGTTGGTTTTTCAAAGAAAAGCATGTTGCAATAGTTGGCGGCGGCGACAGTGCGTTGGAAGAAGCGCTCTTTCTCACTCGATATGCTGCATCTGTAAAAATTATTCACCGGCGCGATGCTTTAAGGGCAGGCGCAATATTGCAAAAGCGTGCGAAAGAACACCCAAAAATATCTTTTGTTTGGAACAGCGTTGTGGAAGAAATCAAGGGTGAGACGGCTATTACATCTCTGCTCTTGAAAAACACGCTTTCAGGTGAAAAGACGAATTTGCCAGTTGATGGATTATTTATTTTTATCGGACATACACCCAACACAGCTATGTTCAAAAACCAGTTGGAAATGGATGATCTTGGATTTATCAAAGCTAACATGTTGATGGAAACTTCAGTAGCTGGCGTGTTTGCAGCCGGTGAAGTGGCAGATTCTCATTTCCGGCAGGTTATCACCTCAGCCGGGATGGGTGCGGCGGCAGCAATTCAGGCAACACATTTTCTTGAGAAAGAATAAATCTAATTCTGCGTGAGAATTTCTTATGCGATAGTATTAATTATTGAATAGGAACTGGAGTTGATTCCGGTGTGCCACCCCACCAGGTAAATACTCGCTCATAACTCTGGATACCTGCCGTGTCCCAAATCGGATTGCCGTCCTTTGTATTGCCAACTTGACGGGCTGCGGTTACAGACCAGCGAATCACATGCGGCGTGTTTCCAGCCGGGCGGAAAGTGATGGGAACAATATATTTTGTGTCAGTCGCATAATCAACCAGTTTTCGGCTGCTACCGTCTGTCACATCAATTACGGTAATCATGTAGGTCTCGTTTTGCCGAAGTTCACCGATAGAAGCCCATTGCAAGGTGACAATCTCATTTTGGATAGTAAAGGAAGTACCGTCCGCTGGCAATAAAAGATTTGGAGAAGGGTAAGGGGGAGCAACAGTTGCTGTAGGGGTTGGGCCAGCAGTTGGCAGTCTTTCGCATAGCGGAATAATGAGAATTTGTCCCTGATAGACCGTGTCACTGGTGAGGCCGTTGAAAACTTTAATCGCATCCATGCTGACGCGATAAGCATTGGCAATGCCGCTGATCGTGTCATTTTCGCCCACGGTATAGTTGACCTTATCACAGGCCTGTTCGGTTACATCCGCTTCACTCAAAGTCGAAGTTGGCATTGGAGATGAAGTGGGAGTCGGCTGTGGGATCAGCAATTTTTGACCCACGACCAGACTGGTACAATCCGCAGGGAGATTGTTTAGCGTAATGATGCTAGGCGCTCCAACGCTAAAAGCGTATGCAATGCTCAGGCAGGTGTCCAGTGATTTTACGGAGTACTCCACTGGGGGCAAAGGCGTGAAGGTTGGCATTGGGGTGGGGGTCGCGCTCGGCAGCAGGGTTGGTGTGATGGTCGGTGTAAGGGTGATTGTGGGAGATGTGGTCGGTTGGGTAACCCGGCCTGTTCCGCTTAAAATAGTGTAAATCACCCCGGCGCCCAGCGCCAGTAAAAGGATAATGATGCCGATGGCCAATGGTAGGGAAAGATGAATTTCGGGTAAGCGCGAGCCTTGAATTGGGCGATTTGCTGATTTAGACTCGGTGAGCGTCAAGTTGCGACCGCAGACCTGGCAGCGAGTTGCATTTTCGCCAATTTTGGAACCACATGTTGGGCAAATGCGTGAGGTAGTAGTTGATTGTGGATTCATAATCAAAAACCGGGGGAATAACCCGGTAAAACGGATTATACCATAGCCGGTTTTT
>JBAWYZ010000017.1:0-17517 GCA_037143255.1 Leptolinea sp.
TCAATAGGCAATATTGGATGAGTTTTCTATCAATAGTAGCTTTCGTGGGATGAGCTGAACAGCATGCTTTGAATAGCTTGTGTCTGGGGAATAATCAAAATAGTTTTGTCACCAAGAGACTCGGGGCAAGAAAGTCTGTGTTGATGGATTATAATATTTTGTAAGGCATAAAATGTCCCCGACCATATTGCGAGAAGGTTTTTGTCGATATTATTTTATCAGCAACGAAGAAATGCGAATGCATATCCATGTGAGTCCGATAAAGGAAGTCCAAGTTTTGGTTGGAGCCTGATATTGAGTTATCCCTTAGCACGGATTATCGGCAAAACGAGTTAAATGAGATTCTACAAGTTTTTCAATCTCATGAACAGGAGTTCTACAAGGCGCCTTGATAAGCGCCACCTCTTGCCACCCTCAATATGCAGCATATTGAGTTGGGTAATGTGGTAGAGGCATTAATCATGACAAAATTAGTGTTTCGAAAATTTGCTCGTCAGATGTTTTTTACGAAAACCTTATTAGCACGAAATTTCATATTGAGTGATTAGCTGGGCGCCATCCGATTATTTATAGCAATTCCCATACCTGAGTTTGCCTTAATAGAGATAACGAAAGTGCAGGGAGCGCTGCGTTCCGGATTATCCAGTGCCATTCGCTGGATAAAGCCGGCGTCAATCCACCTGACCTTGAAATTTCTGGGAGAAACTCCTGATTCAAAAATATTTGATATTGTGAATTCCATTGAAGCTGCCAGCAAAGAGATGTTGAGTTTTTCATTGGATTGCTCTGGGGTGGGGGTTTTTCCAACTATCCGGCAGCCGAAAGTAGTTTGGATTGGTTTGAAGTTGCAGCCAGAGCTATTGAAATTGCAAAAAGAAATCGACAATAGTCTCATCGAGTTTGGTTATGAGCAAGAAAAGCGAGAGTTTTCACCACATTTATCACTGGGAAGAGTAAATTCGTACTTAAAAGCAGAGGAAAAAGTGTTTTTGACCGGTAAAATGAAAGAGTATTTGGGAAGTAAAGTTACCTCCTTTAGTGTTGAAGAAATCCAACTAATAAGGAGCGATATAAAACCATCCGGTCCCATTTACACTATCCAAAATCAATTTATTTTGCAGGCGCGAAAATAATTGATAATGCGATATAATTTCTTAATAAATTATATTATGAGGTGAAGTCTGAACACTGTTGAAGCAGCGAAACAATTAGTATCCGTATTAGAAGAGAAAAAAGGCGAGAATATCGTCCTCTTGGACGTGACTGGAATTGCTTCATTTACTGATTATTTTATTCTGTGTAATGGAAGCAGCAATAGGTTGCTTACCGCATTGGCCGAGATATTGGATAGATCGGCTAGGACAGAGTTTAGTTTGCATTCCCGCATTGAGGGTAAGTCAGAGGATGGATGGATTCTCCTTGATATGGGGGATATCGTTGTGCATTTGTTTTCACCGGATCAACGGAAATACTATGATCTTGACGAACTTTGGAACCAGGGAAAAGTAATTGTAAAATTTCAATAAGGAGTGTAATTATGATAAATCATGAACTCCTTAACCAAATTACTGTAAATCCCGCTATGGTTTTTGTTAAGCCAACAATTCGAGGTTTACGTTATTCTGCAGAGTGGTAGTTGGAAACTCTCTGTTTTGGAATGTCCACTGAAGAAATCCTCGCCGATTCTGAATATCTTGAACGAGCTGATATTCAAGCGGTCTTGCTTTATGCTGCACGGGTGAGCTGAGCCCGGTGGCAATGCCAAGCTAGGTGGCTGAGCCGAGCACGTTGACTAGCTTGTTGAAGTCCGAAGCCCGAACCCGAAGCAAAAGTCCCGCCGAGATATGAACAATACCCAAGCAGGCGTGAAGGATTGAGGTGAAAATGAAGAAAAAAGAAGCGGTATAATTTTTTGTGATGAGACTGCCAAACGCTGACCGGCGGTTGTTGAGATCAAGAAATTGCGTGATTATTGTTTTAGTGCGAGTCATCCGCGCGGTAGGCATAAAGCCCGCGTTTTTCTCACGGCATTAAATATCTCGGCTGATGATGCAGAAGAATTGAAACAAATGATTTCGTCTTCTACCAGCGCTGAGGAAGCCACACCAATAGAACATGATAAATATGGGCAACGCTTTGTTGTTGATATTTTGATAAATCGAAAGGGCAAAGAAGCGGAGTCCGCAGTGCGTGCATTGTACTCAGTGGCGAAAAATCCCCGCGCCTTACAAGTTGTAATGTATTATAGGAGGTAGATATGAAAAACAAAGTCAAGTTATTCGATGTTGTTGCGCTTAAGCAAGAATTACCTGAAAAAGACTTGCTACCTGGGCAAGTGAGCACGGTAGTGGAAGTTCTAGTCCCCGATGTATTTGAAGTCGAGTTTACTGACAATGATGGACGCGCATATGCAGAATTAGCGTTAAGAGTCGAGCAGTTGCTTGTATTACATTTTGAACCATCTTTTGCCTGAGACTAGGTTGCTGGGTGGGTTATCTTATCTTGCAGATTCAGTAAGATATGGACAATATCTACAAAAAACCATGCCTCAAATCCAACTCAAAAGGTCTTCCCCTGAAGAAAAACCTTTGGCAAGAACATTTCTACAAAATCAGCATGGCGTCGCCAAAAGAGAAGAAGCGGTAGTGCATTTCCACCGCCGTTTGGTAAGCTGACAAAATACGTTCCCGGCCTGCAAACGCGCTGACCAACATAATAAGTGATGATTTGGGCAGGTGGAAGTTGGTGATCATACCATCCACCACGCGGAAGGTATAGCCGGGCAGAATAAACAATCCGGTGGGTCCCTGGAACGGTGCGATCACCTGACCGGGAGGGCAGGCCTGCGCGGCACTTTCCAATGTGCGCACACTGGTTGTACCAACGGCAATGATTCGCCCCCCGTTTACTTTGGCCGAATTGATCTGCGCCGCAGCTTCGGGGGTCAGCTCGCACCATTCGGTGTGAATGACATGCTCATCGGCATTTTCTTCAGTTACTGGCGCAAACGTATCCAGCCCGACATGCAGGGTCACCTCAGCCAGTCCGATGCCCATTTCTTGTAGATGTGCCATTAATTCTGGTGTGAAGTGCAGCCCAGCGGTAGGGGCGGCGGCTGAACCGGGTTGATCGGCGTACACTGTCTGATAACGGTTCGGGTCATTGAGCCGTTCGTGAATATAAGGCGGCAATGGCATTTCACCATTGTGTTCCAAATAGGCTTCGACCGGCTCTGAGAAGCGCACCAGGCGGCGCGAACCACCTAGGTCGGCTACGATGTTGACCTGGGTGCCATTCTCCATTTGTAAGGTTTTACCAGGCAGCAGCCGTTTACCGCCTACTAACGCTTCCCAGGCCAGGCTGTCAATGCGTTTTAGAAGCAGGATTTCGACTTTGCCGCCGGTTGATTTATGCGCATAGATACGAGCGGGAATGACGCGGGTACGATTGACCACCAGCAGGTCGCCTTGCCGCAGATACTTTGTGATTTCCCAGAAGATGGTGTGTTCCAATTCCGACTTACTGCGGTCCAGCACCAGCAGGCGCGAGGAATGGCGCGGCTCAATGGGCGTCTGGGCGATGTGCTCAGTCGGAAGGTGATAATCGAAATCGCTGGTTTTCACAGGTCAGATCAGCCGGGGCTGGTTATTATCGGGATACAAAAAACCAAAATGTTCGTAGGCGGCGCGAGTTGCCACACGACCCTGCGGCGTGCGGTCGATAAAACCGAGTTGCAGCAGGTAAGGCTCCACCACATCCATGATGGTATCCGGCTCTTCACTAATAGAGGCGGCAATGGTATTCAAACCCACTGGACCGCCGTTATATTTTTCAATAATGGTAACCATCACGCGCCGGTCAACGTCATCCAGACCAAGCAGATCGATGTTCATCAAGTTGAGAGCTTCTTCGGCAACCTTGCGCGAAACATGCCCGTTGGCGCGCACCTGGGCATAATCGCGCACTCGGCGCAGCAGGCGCAGCGCTACACGAGGGGTTCCGCGAGCCCGGCGGGCAACTTCTTCCACACCTTCTTCATCCACGGTGACTTGTAACTTGCCGGCAGCGCGATGGATAATTTGCCGCATGGCAGGCAGGTCGTAGTAATCCAGACGGTAGACAGCGCCAAAGCGAGCGCGCAGCGGCGAACTTACCAATGCCAGCCTAGTTGTGGCGCCGATCACCGTGAAGCGCGGCAGTTTGAGGCGGATGGAGCGGGCGGACGGTCCTTTGCCGATGATGATATCCAGCGCATTATCTTCCATGGCCGGGTAGAGGACTTCTTCTATAGCGTGTCCAAGGCGGTGAATTTCATCAATGAAAAGGATGTCACCGGCGTGCAGGTTGGTTAGAATGGCAGCCAGGTCACCGGCGCGTTCAACGGCCGGGCCGGCGGTAATCTTTATGTTAACGCTCATTTCGTTTGCTAAAACGTGCGCCAGGGTGGTTTTACCCAAACCCGGCGGGCCGTAAAATAACACATGGTCCAGCGGCTCAGCACGCCGTCGGGCTGCCGTGATAAGGATACGTAGATTTTCCTTGACGTGCGTTTGCCCGATCAATTCGTCTAATGAGCGCGGACGTAATGCCAGGTCATTGCGGTCATCAGGCCGCTGTTCAGGTTGGATGATTCGTTCTGGAGTTTCCGCCATACTGAAAATTATAACAGGCTATAATAAAGGTGAAAGGAACCGCCATGTCTAATATATTTCCCTCCCCCCATCCTCTAGTCGCCCATAAGTTGTCCATTCTACGAGATATCAACACTGAACCGAAGAAGTTTCGGCAGTTGGTACGCGAATTGGGTGCGTTGATGACATATGAGTCGACTACAGATTTGCAGTTGGTCCCAATTGATGTAAAAACCCCTTTGGAAATCGCAAAATGTCATGAACTGACCATGCGGATCGGACTGGTACCGGTGTTACGCGCTGGACTGGGGCTTGTGGAAGGTGTGTGGGATTTAATCCCCACGGCAGAAGTCTGGCACATCGGGCTGTACCGCGATGAGAAGACGCTGCAACCGGTGGAGTATTACAACAAATTACCAATCGAGCCCACAGTTTCAATGTGTATGATTTTAGACCCCATGCTGGCCACGGGTGGATCAGCTGTGGCAACAGCCGATATCTTAAAAAAGTGGGGTGTCAAACGAATTAAGTTTGTCGGGATTATTGCCGCGCCCGAAGGGATTGCTGCGCTGCAGAAAGCCCACCCGGATGTGGATATTCACATTGCTGCGGTGGATGATCATTTGAACGAACGCGGTTACATCGTCCCAGGTCTGGGGGATGCCGGCGATCGTCAATTCGGGACGGCGTAATTTTTGTATTTTATAGGGCAGCCCTTGTGGCTGCCCTATGGACTTTGTATGATAGAAAAATGGGGGGAAACAATCAAAAAAGGGTGTACCTCTACAATAAATTTTGAATTATGGCGTAATTCAATTATGCCATTTCGTTGGCCGCATTTACAATGGCGATAAAATCAGGTTTCAGGCTGGCGCCGCCAACCAGACCACCGTCAATATCTGGCATGGCGAACAATTCTGCTGCATTGGCGCCTGTGACTGATCCGCCATACAAAATGCGGATGGCATCTGCGTTTTCCGCACCAAAAATTGATTTCAACTCGGTGCGAATCAGGGAGCACACATTCTGGGCGTCTTGAGCGGTGGCAGCCCGACCAGTTCCAATAGCCCAAACTGGTTCATAGGCGATCACCATTTTAGCCGGGTCGGATATTTCCACTTCGGTCAATCCACCGCGCAGTTGGCGGATGACGATCTCTTTTGTCTTTCCAGCTTCGTTTTCGGTGAGTGTTTCGCCAACGCAGACAATGGGTAAGATTTGGGCGGCCTGAGCGGCTCTGGTCTTCTTATTTACGGTCACGTCGGTTTCGCCGAAAAACAGGCGGCGTTCGGAGTGACCAATGAGGACATAGTCACAAAATTCCTTGACCATGCTGGCGGAAATTTCACCGGTATAAGCGCCAGAGGCTTCCCAGTGTAAATTCTGGGCGCCCAGTCCGATGTTTGTATCTTTGATCATTTCATAAATGGATGACAAACAAGTGAAAGTGGGACAGAGAACCCGTTCTACTTTGATCGCTGCCTTCAAACCAGGGAGCAGTTCAGTGACCACTGCTTTTGCCTGTTGTGAGGTTTTATTCATTTTCCAGTTGCCTGCTACCATCGGAGTACGCATGTATTACCTCTTTGAAATTAGATTTCGCGACTATCGCGGGTGGTCTTGAATTGGCCAAACGAGATTATAGCGCATTTGATGGTTGACGGGGAAGGGTAGTGCCGTTATGATGAATTCACCAGGCCGGCCGGGTGATCGCGTCACCATCATTGAATGGTGTCGAGGAAAGTCCGCGCTGTACAGGGCAGAATGGCGGGTAACACCCGCTGCGGGTAACCGCAGGATAGGACCACAGAAACATACCGCTCTCGCAAGGGAGTAAGGATGAAACGGCGGTGTAAGAGACCACCGGCGGCGCAGTAATGTGCCGGCCAGGCAACCCCCATTCACAGCAAGGCCAAGCAGGGATGATGCACCCCTTCGGGGGTATGCGAGGAGCGGCCCGTTCCTCAGCTTCGGCGAAAATCTCGGGTAGGCTGCTTGAGCGGTATGGCAACATACCGTCGAGAGAGATGATCATTCAGGAGGAGACCGTTCCCTCGGGTTACCCTCGGGGACACCCTTGGGGATACCCCTCCTCTGGACAGAACGCGGCTTACAGACCGACCTGGTACCAAAGACGTCCTGCTATGGCAGGACGTCTTTGATAAATTTATGTTTTACTTTCCGTTGGTTATTAATCCAGCCCGGTTGCAAGCTGCCTTTACAAAGGAGTAGAAAAGCGGGTGCGGCCTGTTGGGGCGGCTGAGGAATTCGGGATGGAATTGGGTTCCCAGCATGAACGGGTGGTCCGTAATTTCGGCTATTTCAACCAGACGACCATCTGGTGAAAGACCCGAGAGGCTCATACCGGCTTCTTCCATTTGCTTCCGGTAATCATTATTGAATTCAAAGCGGTGGCGATGACGTTCATCTACCTGATCTACCCCATAAGCCTCGTGAGCAATTGTGCCAGGCTTCAAGATACAGGGATATAACCCAAGGCGCATGGTGCCGCCCTTGTCTGTAATGGCAGTTTGTTCCGGCATCAGATCGATCACCGGGTGGGCAGTCGCCCGGTCAAATTCGGTGGAGTTGGCTTCTTCTTTTTGTAAAACATCACGGGCAAATTCAATTACCAGCACCTGCATTCCCAGGCATAATCCCAAATAGGGCACATTATTGGTGCGCGCATATTTAGCTGCCTGAATTTTTCCTTCAATTCCTCTACTTCCAAAACCACCTGGAACCACAACCCCATCCACAGATTCAAGAATTTCTCGGCCGCGTCCTTTTTCGAGCTCGGCGGAATGAATCCATTGTAGATCAATTTCCACGCCCAGGTGCAACCCGGCATGTTTGATGGCTTCTCTTACGGACAGATAGGCATCATGCAGTTCCACATATTTACCCACTAAAGCGATTTTTATGATGGGTTTATCGCGTTTGGCCTGTTGAATCAGATGCTCCCATTCGTTCCAATCGGGTTTGATGCGGGTTTCCAACCCAATTCTTTGCATGATGTATTCGCCGATGTTGGCTTTTTCCAATAAGAGCGGAATTTCATATAATATTTGGGTGGTCACCATCGGGATGACAGCTTTTTTCTCCACATCGCAGAACAGCGCGATTTTTTCGATCAAATCTTCTTCCACCGGGTAATCAGAACGGGCTACGATAACATCAGGAGAAATACCCAGCGCCCGAAGTTCGCGTACGGAATGCTGGGTGGGTTTGGTTTTCAATTCACCAGTTGCCCCGATGTAGGTTAACCAGGTGACGTGAATGTACATAGTATTTTCGCGGCCTAAATCACTGCGCAACTGGCGGATGGCTTCCAGAAAAGGCTGACTTTCGATATCGCCCACCGTTCCGCCGACTTCTACCAGCACAATTTCAGCGCCGGTGGTTTTGGAAACCAGACTGATGCGGCGTTTGATTTCATTAGTTATATGTGGAATGACCTGAATAGTTCCGCCCAGGTAATCGCCCCGGCGCTCGTTGCTAATGACTTCTGCATATACCTGCCCGGTGGTGATGTTGCATACCCGATTGAGCCGGACATCTATAAAGCGTTCGTAATGACCCAGGTCCAGGTCGGTTTCGGCGCCATCATCCAGAACAAAAACCTCTCCGTGTTGGTAAGGGCTCATAGTTCCCGGATCCACATTGATATATGGATCAAGTTTCTGAACGGCTACCTTGAAACCTCGTTCCTTTAGCAACCGGCCAATAGCGGCTGCAGTGACACCCTTACCGACTGAACTGACAACTCCGCCCGTAAAAAAGATGTATTTGGTAGCCATTTTTAAATCCCTTTCATTGGTTGGAAATTAAAAAAGAAGTGGGGAGGGCCATTTAAAGGGCGCCTCCCCACTTTTGGTTTGCGTCTTGAAAATTTGGCGGAATGGATTCATCCTTCCGCCCATGACCTATGAAGTCTTGATTTTGTTGGTTAGCGTACGGGAAAAAATCTCATCCCGTTCTTCGGTTTCCGCTCGTTTGTGTTTTTCTGCGGCAATAGAGCGTTTGGTTTTGGCGCTGCCCATGGCATCCCGGTAGGCAATTTCCATGGCGGTTAATTCAGGTTCAGACGGAGTTTCAGTCTGCATATAGGCCGTGTAATTCTCAGAAGAACTTTCACGCCGTTTTCCGCCTTTGCGTTCGCCGCGCGGGAAGTTACTGCGCTCGGTGTTGGTACGCTCGCTGCTGCCACGCTCGCTACTGGGAGCGACGGTATCTGATGTGCCGGATGGTTTTGCTCGGGGAGCTGCTTCTTGAACTTTTTCGGGTTCAGGAGTCAGGGCTTTCATGCTTAATTTGATCTGTTTCTTCTTGCGATCGATATCTAGAATCTGCGCTTCAACTTCATCGCCTTCTTTTACGACATCTTCAGCAGCTTTGATGAATCCATGCGCAATTTCGCTGATATGCACCAAACCGGGGCGTTCTGCGCCAATTTCAACAAAGATACCAAATTTTTCAATCCGAACGACTTTGCCTGAAACAACCATATCTTTTTTCAGGTCACGCCATTCGTATTCCATGGGTTTTACCATGGTTAATTCAACCCGGCCTTCTTTAATTCGTTTTACCCAAACCTCGATTTCCTGCCCGGGTTTTAGCAGTTCAGCAACGCTTTTTGGGGCGCCTTCTGCTGTAGACGAAAGTTGTGAAACATGGAGATAAGCGGGTGTCTTCTCTCCAATTTCGACCAGGGCGCCTGCCAGGCTGGTCTTAATAACTTTTCCAGTGTAATGATTTTTTGTTTTCAGTCCACTGGTTGAAATTTCCGATTGCGCATCGATAGTTTCCATCGCGCTTTTCTCCATATTACAAAGTTAATGACGCTAAATTATACCGCAATTTGAGAAAACCGTCAAACTTTCTCTGAATTGATTCAGCAATTCTCAATAGGGTTTGTTTTTTCCACGCAAGACATCTAAAATCAATCTTCCAATCTCGGTTTTGACTGCAAATTTGTCCTTTTTGTCATTGTGTAGCGCCCCTATCCCCCGCCTTTCCCAAATCAAAAAGCGGATTTAGGGGAAGGGACTTGACACGACAATCTTAAAAAAGTCATATTGAGAATTTCTGCGACCTCTCTATTGAGATGTTTTTTTTTCCGCAGCTACTCGAAAATATTATTTTCCATTAAGCAATTCCAAAGCCTTGTTCAATTGCACATCCCGCTTGGCTTTCACATCTTCTTCAGTGAATGTGATGACGATATCCGGTTCCAGACCTTTTCCATTGATCTGCCGGTTTTTGGGCGTTAGCCAACGGGCAACGGTGATGCGTACTGCCCCTGCATTTTTATCCAGAGGTATCCAGTTTTGGACAGATCCTTTGCCGTAGGATTTTTCCCCAACCAATTTGGCTCTGCCGGTATCCTGTAATGCACCGGCCACAATTTCGGAGGCGCTGGCCGAACCGCCATTAATCAATACCATCATGGGGATATCGGTTGCTAGCCCTTTTCCTCGGATATTGAAAGTCTTCTTGTCACCGGTGCCATATTCTTCGTACATAACGACATCGGTTTTCATGAATTGTGATGCAACTTCTATGGCAGTGATTAGAAAGCCGCCTCCGTTGTTTCGCAAATCCAGAATAAGACCTTTGGGGTTATTCTTCATAAGCGTTTTTAAGGCGTCTTTTAATTCGCTGGTTGTTTTTTCTCCAAAGGTATAGAGCTGAATATAGGCAATATCACCTTCGAGCATTTTGCTTTCCTGGCTGTTCATCTGAATTTTTTGGCGTTTCAGCGTAACAACTACCGTTTCTTTCAGGTCTTTACGCTGCAACGTCAGCGTTACTTCGGTTCCGGCAGGTCCGCGTATCTGTTTCAATACAAGGTTGCCATCG
The DNA here is from genome assembly GCA_037143255.1 of Leptolinea sp. GTDB lineage: Bacteria > Chloroflexota > Anaerolineae > Anaerolineales > Anaerolineaceae > Leptolinea. The sequence continues at coordinate 10,494 of JBAWYZ010000017.1, forward strand.
ATACCGGTCATATCTTTCCCGTTGACAGCCATCACCATATCACCGGATTTTAAACCAATCACTTCGGCGGGTGATCCTGGGAAAAAACTGATAAAAGTAACATAATCGCCTTTGATATCTACAATAGCGCCAATCCCTTCATATTCACCTTGCAGAGGATCCGACATTTGTTGGTATTCATCCGGGTCCATGTACGATGTATGCGGGTCGCCCAGGGCTTCCATCATCCCGCGCGTTGCGCCTTGCATCAATTTCTTATCATCAACCGGTTGGTCAACATAATCCCTGTGAACAAAATCCCATGCTTGCCAGAAAGGCTTAAATAATTCATCCCGGGGTGCGGTTAGGCTGGATGAAGTATTTACCCCAGGCAGCTTCAGGGTTGCCTTCATCGAATCTGGAATATACAGCCCGACTATCAGGCCTGCGCCAATTAACGTAAGAGCAAGCAAGGTGGTCAGCATGGCAATAATCACAATACGTACAGATTTCATATAAAAACTCTTTTCAATTTATTGATCAACATGATGATAATACCCGATAAGTCATTCTTCGTTGCTGTTTTGTATATCATCTTTACGCGAGCGCAGGTTTTTTACTCTTTCTGATAATTCCAGCAAGGCACGGTCTTCCTTTTCCCATGGTTTGCGCATTATTTTGCTAGCTTTCCGCAGCATCTCAATTTGATCATGCGTTGCCCGGTTGCGCAATGAAGCCCACAGAGCCAGATTGATCAGCACGATAATGGCAATCAGCAGATAGGGTGCAATTTCAGGAAGAGATAGATTCATACTAACGCTTCAATTCCATTGGGTGAGATTACCTTTGGCAAATCATGTATGCGGGGAATGCAATAATCATAATCCCAAGAAAGCTGGTTAGACCCAACCCGAATGGTTGTAAACCCTATGGCTTTGGCGGTTGCCAGGTTAGATTGCGAGTCATCCAGCATTATACAAGAACGTGGATCCGGCGCGCCGGCCAGCTCGAGCGCGCGGGCAAAGGCTTCCGGCATGGGTTTGCAAAGGGGATGAATATCCTGGATATCAATAATTTGGTCAAAGATATTCTGAATGCCAAGGGCATGTGTAACTCGTTGAGCGTGATTAATATCCGCATTGGTAAAAATCAATTTACGTTGCGGATACGAAAGTAATATATTCTTTATATCCGGATCCGGGATGATGAAATTTTCAATTGGAATATCATGCACAAAATCCAAGTACTCCTGTGGATCAATATCATATAATGTTACCAGTCCGCGCAGGGTAGTGCCGTAAGTTTGAAATAACTCTTCGCGCATGGTTGGAATTACATCCCAATCCAGGTGGATGCGTTCATGCAAATACAAGCCGATGCGCTGCCGAATGGCCAACCAGATACCACTGGAGGATTCATACAGGGTTTCGTCTAGATCAAAAAACAACGTAGTAAACTGTGATGCTGTTGGCAAAGTCATTCCTTTCGATCGGGCAGGGCAATCTTCCCGTCCCGCCGTGAGGTTGATTATAATCATCTCAGGCAGGCTTAAGTGAACATACAAATATTATCTGAAGAAGTTGCATCGCAAATTGCAGCAGGGGAAGTGGTTGAACGCCCGGCCTCTGTCGTTAAAGAACTGGTGGAAAATGCACTAGATGCCGGCGCTTCAAGTATTCGCGTTCGGATTGAAGACGCTGGTAAGCGGTTGATTGAAGTTAGCGATGATGGTTGTGGTATCGCCCTGTCAGAAATGCGGATAGCGCTGGCGCGGCATGCTACCAGTAAATTGCGCAGTGCGGATGATCTGTTTCACATTACCTCGCTGGGTTTTCGGGGTGAAGCGTTAGCTTCCATCGCATCGGTTTCACGCTTTACTCTCGAATCCAAAACGGTTGCTGAAGCAACCGGCGCCAGGTTGATTGTTGAAGGTGGATTTGAGCGCAGTTTCGAGCCAGTCAGTTTTCCCGGTGGAACGACGGTGCGGGTGGAAGATCTTTTTCTGACAGTTCCGGCCCGTTTGAAATTCTTGAAAGCTGATTCCACTGAACGATCTCAAATTGATACACTGGTAGCGCGCTACGCCATGGCTTACCCTCAGGTGCGGTTTTCTCTGGAGCAAGATACGCGCATTGGTTTGCAGACAACCGGAAATGGCGACCGGCGAGAAGTGCTGGCCAGCCTGTATGGAACAGACCTTGCCCGGCAGATGATAGAAGTAATTCTAAAAGAGGATGACTTTGAGCTGGGAGGGTATATCAGTCCGGTGTCAATCACCCGCGCCACCCGGCGGGATATGACATTTTTTGTCAATGGCCGTTGGGTGCAGGATACTTCACTTAACAGTGCGCTGACCCAGGCCTATCACACACTGCTGATGGTTGGTCGTTTCCCGGCCGCGGCGTTGTTTTTAAAGCTGCAGACAGAGGCAGTAGATGTAAATGTGCATCCGGCCAAGTCTGAAGTCCGTTTTCGCAGCCAGGATCGGGTGTTCAGTGTTGTGCAGCGGGGGGTACGTCGGGCGCTGTTGGCTTCCTCTCCAGTCCCACTAATCACGCCTTCGCAATGGTTTTCGGGTGACCCACAAACAACGCAGGTTTCACCAGATTGGACGATGGCTGCTGAAGCAGGAACGCTGGAGCCATCTGCGGGGGCCGTTTCTGCCGAAAGCAATTTGCAGAATAACCAGCAGACAACCTTTCCGGCCGGGGTATTACCCATTTTACGGCTGGTCGGTCAAATAGGGGCGGCATATCTGGTAGCAGAAGCCCCGGATGGATTGTATTTAATAGATCAACATGCCGCGCATGAGCGGGTACTTTTTGAGCGGATGATGGGGCAGACCGCCGGATCGTTGCCGTCTCAATCCTTATTGCAACCTGAGACTGTGGAACTTTCCATGCAAGCTGCCCGTACCATCACAGAACAGATCCCAATCCTTAAGCAATTCGGGTTTGATGTTGAACTTTTCGGGCAACAGGTTTTCAGAGTGCGCGCCATGCCGGCAATTTTGACCGGGTTAAGCCCTTCAGCCGCCCTTCAAACTCTCGTTGAAGATTTTGAAGAGGATGAAACTCCATTGCAAGGGCAACAAGAGGCAAAACTAATTGCCCGGATTTGTAAACGGGCTGCTGTAAAAGCCGGTCAGATGCTCTCTGTTGATGAACAAAAGGCATTAATCACTGGTTTGGAAGCCTGCCGATCACCGCGCACTTGCCCACATGGCCGCCCAACCATGATCCATCTGTCGGTGGATTTACTCGAGCGCCAATTCGGGCGGCGTGGAGCTCGTTAATCTAGTATTCTATTGCAGATTTCCGGGAATGCAGATGCCACATCCATGGGAAGAAGAACATCTGCCATTGCATCCAACGGGGTGGATGATAAATTCAAAATAATCAATTTTGCCTGGTTTTGAACACAGCGGTATGGTAGACCACTGGCCGGCATCACTTCCAGCGAAGTTCCAACGACAAGGATCAGGTCGGCATTATCACAGGTAAATTCCGCCCGCTGCCAGGCATTTGTAGGGAGTAGCTCTTCATACAAAACAATATCCGGTTTGAGAAGAGTTTTACAAGCCGGACATTCGGGTAAAATGTGCTTTTCCAGCCAGGATTCAACATAATTTGCCATCAAGTATCTCTGGCAACAGGTTAGACACACCAATTCCTCCAATGAGCCGTGCAGCTCAATAACATCTTTTGAACCTGCTTTCTGGTGATAGCCGTCAATATTTTGGGTAATTGTGGTTTTTAGATAGCCGGCTAATTCAAGTTTCGCAAGAGAAATATGGGCAACATTCGGCTGACTCTGCAATATTTTTGAAACCAAAGGTTCCAGCCAATCAAAGAAAGCAGCCGTCCGGTAGCGAAAAGCGCTGAGCGATGCCACAGCCATCGGGTCAAATTGATTCCACAAACCGGTTGAGGCGGAGCGAAAATCTGGAATGCCAGATGGTACAGAGATGCCGGCTCCAGTGAATACCACCGCGCTACGGCTGGATTGGATAAGTTTAGCAGCTTTGTCCAGCCGTTTAGTGAGATCTGCCGGGAAGGTCACTTCTTTGCAAGAAGAAGCTCTGAAAGGCGGGTGAACTGTTGTGTTAATAAACTTTCTGGTTGTAAAAGAGAAAGCGGGGTTGACCGGGTGGCTGCCTGGTAAGCCAGTTCGGGGGCGGGCGGAATGAGAATGGCAACCTGCTGACCGAGAGCTTCCTGCATTTGGGGAAGGGTCAATTGAATATCGGATCGGGCGCGGTTAATTGCGACTAGAGTTACTTTTCGTGATTTTCCAAAACCCATGCTATCAAATTCCGCCAACAAAGCTTTTGAGCGACGCATCGTTGTAGGATCCGGGTCAACCACTAGAATTGCTTCATTGCAAGTTCCCAAAAGTGATCGCCAGTTTGGATTGGCTGGAGAGCCGATATCTACCAGTAGATATTGACTCATATCTGTTAATTCCCTGAAAATTGCCTGAAATTGCTGAGCATTCGTCGTTGCTTCTTGATCTTTAAGTTTAGGAGAAGCCATCAACAAATGCACTCCATAGGATGTCAGGATAAGTTCAATCTTTACGGAGTTTCGGGTAATGTTTTCTACCGCTGTATGCAGCAGTTTGTTTAGTCCTTCAGAATCGGAATGGCCTAATTCCCAGGCCCAAGCTCCTAAACCGGGCAGGGTTTCTGCCGCCGCAATAAATTTCTGAGTCTTGTTATACATCGCAATAGCAAGGTTCAAAACCAGTGTTGAAACCCCCAGACCGCCGCGGGCGGCCATTATGCCGATCACCGTGCAATCTGAAGCCGTCTCTTTTATGATGGTCGCAGACCTGGACAAAACAGCTTTGACATGAGCCACCAATTCTGCCGGGTGGATGGGTTTGGTCAAATAATCATCTACGCCGGTTTCATAACCGGTAATCTTATCTTCGATACCAGTTTTGGCAGTAAACATCAAGACGGGAATGGTGTTAATCGCCGGATCCTGCCGGATATTTTTCATCACCTCGTACCCGTCCATTTCGGGCATCATGACATCAAGAATGATCAAGTTGGGACGTTCACTGTGCGCAAGGGTTAGCGCCTGAGGACCGTTGCTGGCAGCAACAATCTGGTAGCCACCCCGTTCAAGTATCAACCCGACAAGGCGAAGGGTTTCAAGGTCATCATCAACGATTAATATTTTCTCGGTCATAGTTCCTCGCAGGTAAAGGGGGAAATCAAATTGAGTTTAGCATAAATTAAATTCTTGTGCAAGCGTAGAAGAAAAAAGAAAACTTCTTGACTGCTCAGCAATAAGATAATTATCCACGAAATATACCAAAAACACAAAAACACTTGTTCAAGTGGCAAATGATTTAAATGATAGCAGTAGCACATGCTGTTTTTTCCTTTTGATTATTTCGCGATTTAGTTTTGCGGATATCGTAAAAATTTTTAAGCAGAAATAAAATTCAATCGTTTTTGGGAAACGAATAGTTAGACAGCCTGATTTTGAGGATATTTACTTTTGGTATTGAAATTGTGCCGAATGACCAAAACAGGACTGCTATAATCCAAATGTGGAATTAAACTTCTTTAAAGAAACTTGTGAAAAACAGTGCGGGTTGGAACTCGGACAGCTTGTACTGGTGGGTTTTTCCGGCGGTGTGGATAGTTTGAGCTTGTTGCTTCTGATGCGAAATGCCGGATACCCAATTATGGCCGCTCATTTCAACCATCATTTACGGGCTGCAGCGGATGCAGATGAAATGGCAGCAAAAGTCTCAGCTCAACTATTGGGAGTTCCGTTTGTTTCCGGCGGGGAGGATGTCTCAGCGGTTGTTCGTGAGCAAAAGCTTTCGGTGGAAGAGGCTGCCCGTCAATGCCGCTACCGCTGGCTTTTCGAGCAGGCGCGATTGATGAATGCGCAGGCCATTGCTGTGGGTCATACAGCAGATGACCAGGTTGAAACTGTGTTGATGCATCTTCTTCGCGGCGCCGGTTTGGACGGACTGCGCGGTATGTCTTTCAGTCAGAAATTTCCCCTTTGGGATGCAAATATTCCGATAGTTCGCCCGTTATTGAGCGCCTGGCGAAATGAAACTGAATTTATTTGCAGACAGGCGAATTTGAATCCAGTAGAGGATGATAGCAACCGGTCTGTGCAATATTTTCGGAACCGCATCCGGTTGGAACTCATTCCCTATTTGCAGGGATTCAATCCACAAGTTAAACCGCATATTCTTCAAACAACCCGTATTTTGGCAGAGGAAGAAAGCATATTAAATCAAGTAAAAGAGGAAGCCTGGCAAAAATGTTTTGATCGCTGTTCCGATCGCTGGATTTCATTGCATTTGACCGAATTACACGCGGTATCAGAAGGGTATCGGCGGGCGGTTTTGCGTAGAGCTGTTTGGGAACTGGGCCCAGAGCGGCGCAACTTTGATTTTGAAGAAACCCTAACCCTTACTAATTTCGTGCTATCTCCAACCCGTTCCAAAATGCTCGAATTACCGGGAAGGATATGGGCTCAGGCAGCCGGTGGTTTGCTCATTCTCTGGAAAGGTCAACCCGGGTTAATCGATATTTTTCCACAAATTGGAGAGGGGAAAGAATACCACCTGAATATTAATCAGTCGCTGGATTTTCCGGGCTGGCGGATTGAAATCCGGGAGGATGACTTGACATTGGCAAAGGACTCTTTTCAAAAGGGCGGTTTCCCTTACCGGGTATGGCTGGATGCAGAACGGTTGATATTCCCTCTTACAGTTCGCAGCAGTCTACCGGGAGAACGGATTTACCCTCTGGGAATGGGCGGAAAAAGCCAAAAAATCTCAGATTATCGGGTGAACCGCAAAGTTCCCCGTCAGGCGCGTAAAAACTGGCCGATTATTGCCAGCGGTCAGGCGATTGTATGGATACCTGGATATGGAATGAGCGAAGTTGCAGCCGTTACGAATCAGACCCGGCTGGTCGTGCAGATTTCTCTTCAATTTCTGGATCCCCAGCCAGACGGCCAAGTTTAAATTTAATCTCTCGCCATTGAATCTTGGAAATGCC
>JBAWYZ010000018.1:0-17076 GCA_037143255.1 Leptolinea sp.
ATACTGCATTCAACCAGCAGTGTAAGATCTTCTCGGACAAGGCCAAAGGGTGCGTCACAATCTACCTCAAAAATACCAGGCATAGTCTGTCCTGCATCTACCCGTTCAAAGGCAAATCCGACCATAGTCTTAACGTCATGTGTCAGTAATATCCGCCCTTCTCGCGCAGCCCAACTCAGCAAGGACACATCATCGATACCAGCCAGTCCAAATTCCTGAATACGACAATGTCAAGATCAGGTAAGCGGCGTAGCAATCCGCGCAAGATGTTATTGTTGAAATTTTCGTCCGTGCAAAAATGCAGCATTTCCCCTACGCCTGGCGTGCCAGCAATCGTTCGCGGATACCATAGGGGTTGCAGCGTGTTTCCACCATCTTACGGACTATATGCGCTTCTTGTCTCTGTTCTAACAAATATTGGTTAACTAGGGCTTGATGACCCAAGTAATAGGCAATCACAGCATAAATGTCTGCCAGGCTGAGGATAGGATATTTTTGAGCGATCTCTTCGGCAGTATCTCCCTGGTTAAATGCGATGATCATCGTCTCAAGCGGGATACGCGTTCCGCTCACTTGAATCGCTCCGTGCTCGTCTTGTGTCAGGGGAACTTGCAAAGCATGTGCTACAAACAACTTTTTGCCTCTTTCTGATAAATTCTATTATTAATTATAGCATGAGTTTCAATCACTCCCACGGGGCGCCCATAAAATAATAAGTAGTTTTTGCTTTTATTCATTAGCTTTAAGCCTGATCTTCGTAAGGATTGATCCGGTTTTTGATTTTTTTACTTTCTGGCTTGATAGATTCGCCTCCATTTTTTTGAATAATAATTACGCAGATAAATTGTTTTGTAAGTTGAATTATTGTTAAAGTGATATACTTCACAAAAGATAAGGCAAACCTTATCTTTTGTGAGGAAAAATTGACCGCAGCATCTGTTTCTATTGAAGATTATTTAGGTGCGATTTACCGTTTGCAAAACGCCAGTGGCGATCCACTTCCACTGGGTGTTTTGCAGGACTTCTTTGGTTTCTCGCCTATCTCCATTCATGAGATGGTTCAAAAATTAGCACAGCGCGGTATGGCGGATTATCAACCTTATCGGGGGGTGAAATTAACCTCGTTTGGAAGAGAGACTGCTGAGGCATTAGTCCGTCGACATCGAATATGGGAGTGCTTCCTTGCCAACGAATTGCAGGTTCCCATTGATGAAGCTCACAAACTGGCTGGTGACCTGGAACACTCTGCTCCGGATTGGGTAACAGAACGTCTTTTTACTCATTTAGGCGAACCGGGATTTTGTCCTCACGGAAGCAAGATCGGGGAGTCGAATCTACATCTCGCTGAAATTCAATTGAATGAAGCGGAAATCGGTCAAAAGTTGATAGTTACCAGAATATATCCTGAAAAGGCATTAGTTTTAGTTCAGGCCAGAGAGATTGGATTGCACCCCGGTCAAAAAATTGCCGTAATCCAGAAAGATAATATGGAGATGAAGATTTTATTGGATGATCAGCAAATGACATTGACCGGAGAAACCCTCGTTTGTGTTTGGGGAGCAGAAATCAAAGATGAAATCTGAGTTAATGCGGCTGATAGACCTCGAAATGGGGCAGCAAGCTCTTGTGCGCCGGCTGGGCGGTGGCAAGGGCTTTATTTCCCGGTTAGCGGCCATGGGCTTTACGCCGGGAGCGCCGGTAACTATGATCCGCCGGCAAGGCAGCGGGCCGATACTGGTCAGCCTGCGCGGGGCAAAAGTTGCCCGTGGCTACGTGGAGGCTGAAAAGATTATGCTTTCTCCGATTGAAGCAGAAATTTCAAACGAAGAAATTGTTCCACCAAATCCGTCCAATCCCCGACAAATGACAATTGCTCTGGCTGGCCAACCTAATGTTGGAAAATCGACGGTTTTTAATTTACTCACCGGTTTGAACCAACATGTGGGAAATTGGGCTGGAAAAACCGTAGATCTCAAAAGTGGCGGTTTTATGATCGCCGATACTTCGTTTACGATAGTTGATCTACCTGGGACTTATAGCCTGACCGCCAGCTCGGAAGAAGAGAGAATTGCCAGGGACTTTATTATTAAGGAACATCCAGATTTGACGATTGTTGTGGTAGATGCAGCAAACCTGGAAAGAAGCTTATATTTATTGGCTGAAATGCTTTTACTTCCAATTCCTGTGATTTTGGCTCTAAATATGATGGATGTCGCGGGGCAGGAAGGTATTCAGGTTGAGCCCAAAGTTTTGGAGAGCGCTTTAGGTATTCCAGTTGCAGCTATGTCTGCCTCGCATAATCAGGGTTTGGATGCTTTGCTGATGACAATCCGGGAGTTCATGGAAGGGCGGTTGTATTTCAACCCTCGAAAACCAACCGTTTCGGCGGAACATAGGGGCATTATGGTGGAAATTGAGAATCAAATAGCCAGTTATGTACCGGATGGTTTCCCAGTCAATTGGGTAGCGCTGAAATTATTGGAAGGGGATGAGGAGCTTGCGAAACTCATGGCAGGTCGAGTTCCGTCTCAAAACTGGGATAAAGTCGCAGCCCTGCTTTATCAGCATGAGGATGCCGTTTTGGATATTGCCGGTGAACGGTATGAATGGATAGCTCGGATGGTTCGGGCGGCTGTTGTTCAGCCTAAATTAACGCGTGGCAGCCTTACGTCGCGGATTGATCAGGTTCTTACGCATCCCATTTTTGGAACCGCCATTCTTGGATTGGTTCTGGGCGGGGTATTTGGGATTACCTATTCTGTTGGAACACCCCTGCAATCCTGGTTAGGTAATTGGGTCAGGTTCCTTGCGGAATATTTGCGAATGCAGCTTTCTTTCGCACCTGCTTGGGTTCCGAATTTGATAGCAGACGGCATTTTAGGCGGAGTTGGTTTGGTACTCACTTTCCTTCCCATTCTGGCGATTTTTTATGCTGTCATGGGATTGCTGGAAGATACCGGTTATATGGCTCGCATTGCCTATTTGACTGATCGTTGGATGCACCGGTTGGGATTGCACGGAAAAAGTTTCCTCCCAATTTTGCTGGGTTTCGGATGCAATGTACCGGCGGTATTTGGCACTCGGATTATCGAATCACGCCGCAGCCGGTTATTGACTATTTTGTTGATCCCTCTCATCCCCTGCACTGCCCGCATGGCCGTAGTTACCATTCTAACGCCTTTGTTCTTTGGGTCAAACGCCGGGTTAATTGCCTGGGGGCTGGTGGCTGGCAATATGTTGTTATTAATGCTCCTGGGATTGGGTTTGCATAATCTGGTACTTAAAAATGAACATGTTGCTTTTATTATGGAACTTCCGCTGTATCACGTTCCAAACGTGAAGACGATCGGAATTTACGTCTGGCAGAACCTGTTAGGTTTTCTGGAAAAAGCCGGGACGATTATATTGGCCGGATCTTTGGTTGTATGGGGATTGTCTTATTTCCCAACAGGGAATGTTATGACCAGCTACCTCTCTTATGCCGGAAAGTTGCTGGAACCCATCGGCAAATTGATGGGATTACCATGGCCAGTGTTGCTTGCGTTAATAACCAGTATCGTTGCCAAGGAAAACACCATTGCCACATTGGGAATTCTGTATGGCGATCTAGTTAAAGCTTTGCCTGTCTTGATTACAGCACCGGCGGCTCTGGCATTACTGGCTTTTCAAATGTTATTTATTCCCTGTCTGGGAACCATCTCCGCCATCCGGCAGGAGACGCACTCATTGAAATGGACCATGGTTAGCATGGTATTAATGTTGGGATTATCCCTTTTAGTTGGGATTCTCATTTTCCAGATAGGCACAATTTTGGCAGGATAGAAAAATGTTAATCGAATTGCTACGCGTCATTCATTCACATCCATTGGCGAATATTGAACAATTGGGGCAAGAATTGAATGTGCCGACTGGGATGATTGAGGATATGGTTGCCGAATTAACGAAAAAGGGGTATCTTAAATCATTTACTGATTGTGAATCTGCCTGTGATCATTGTCCGGTTGGTTCATCCTGCGGTGGAAATATTCGGCCCAAAGTATGGATGTTGACTGAAAAAGGGCAAAAGACAGCCCAAAAAGACTAATCCCAGCGTCAGAAGGTAAACATGAAATTCATTCGGTATCAAAATAAAAATCAAGCTCCACAATATGGTTGGATTTATGAAGATCGGGTCGGTCCGGTTGAAGGAGAACCGTTTGGTGAATATAGACGATTGGAGGTCGAAACCCCGCTTAGCGAAGTTCGCTTATTGGCTCCCATCCTTCCAGGAAAGATCATTTGTGTTGGCAGAAATTATGTAGAACACGCCAGAGAGCATGATGTTGAAGTTCCAGAATGGCCAATGTTGTTTATGAAACCCCCCAGCAGCATAATAGGCCCGGATGAGCTTATTTATCTTCCACCGCAATCAGCGCAGGTGGAGCATGAAGTCGAATTGGCAGTTGTCATCGGTAAACAGGGCAGGTGGATTCAGCCAGATGAAGCATTAAGCCACATTTTCGGATATACCCTTGCAAATGATGTCACAGCTCGCGACTTGCAGCGTAAAGATGGCCAATGGACCAGAGCCAAAGGGTTTGATACCTTTTGCCCGATCGGCCCGTGGATTGAAACAGATTTAGACCCATCGGATGTCTTATTAAGTTGCCGGGTCAATGGGGAGATGCGGCAAATGGCATCCACCCGCGAGATGGTTTTCACGGTAAATCAACTAATTGCGTTTATTAGTTCCATAATGACCCTACTCCCAGGGGATGTGATTCTGACCGGCACTCCAGCCGGCGTGGGTCCGTTGATGGTGGGGGATATTGTGGAATGCTCAGGAGAAGGAATAGGGTTTTTGTCCAACCGCATAATGAAACCGGTAATTTAATCAAATAGTTACTGCGTAGACACAAAATTTAGCGCCACGAAATACACGAAAAAAGAAGATAAGAGTCCTTCTTTCGTTGCCCGAGACTATCCACAGACCGTAACTTTTCTTAGATTTGCTGCCATATTTCGGACGAGGTTTTTTCATGGTAAAATTAATTTTCAATCTTTTCATTAATCCATCCTTTATACAATAAGGAGATTCTCTATGTCTGGTCACTCAAAATGGGCAACTATCAAACGAAAAAAGGGTGCGGCTGACGCGAAACGCGGTCAGGTTTTCACCCGGTTAACCCGTGAAATTGTCATGGCAGCACGGGATGGCGGAAGCGATACGGAATCCAATTTTCGGCTGCGCCTGGCAGTTGAAAAAGCCCGCGCTCAGAATATGCCCAAAGATAACATCGACCGGGCCATTAAACGCGGATCAGGTGAAGCAAAGGAAGGTAATATCTTTGAACAAATAAATTATGAAGGTTATGCCGGTCACGGTGTTGCCTGCATGATTGAAGTTGTTACGGATAACCGAAACCGGAGTGTTGCGGATATCCGGCATGTTCTTTCCCGGGCGGGGGGAAATCTGGGCGAGGGTGGATCAGTGGCCTGGCAATTTAATCGGATTTCCTATTTCTCAATCCCGGCGACTGGTAATGATTTCGACAAGATATTCGAACTGGCTGTGGATTGCGGCGCTGACGATGTAACCAGCGATGATGAATCGATCGAGATTTTCGCCCCGGTAGAATCTTTCAAGACTATCAGTGACCGTTTGCGCGCAGCAAAAATCACAATTGAAGAGGCTGAACTGCGTATGATTCCAAATCAGGAAATGGAACTGGATTTGGATAAAACTCTATCTGTTTTGAAAACGCTGGAAGCATTGGAAGACCTGGATGATGTGCAGACTCTATTCTCAAACCTGCATATTTCTGAGGAGGCCATGGCGGCTTTGGAGAGCGAATAAGCCGGCATGTTGGTTCTGGGCATTGACCCGGGTACAGCCACAACCGGTTACGGTCTGGTGCGCGAAACTTCCAGTGGTGATCTGGAAGCGGTTGCCTACGGAATAATTTCAACTCCCAAAAATACTGCGCCTGAAAGCCGGTTGCTGGAAATATACAATCAGATAACAGAATTAGTTTCTCTCCACCGTCCGGAAACAGCAGCGGTGGAGAAGCTTTTTTTTCAACGGAATGTAACAACAGCGCTGGCTGTTGGCCAGGCCAGAGGTGTTATCCTACTTAGTTTGGCTCAAAAAGGCTTGCAGGTATCGGAATATACTCCGATGGAAGTGAAGCAAGCAGTTGCCGGTTATGGTGGAGCCGATAAAAACCAGGTTCAGCAAATGGTCAAAGCCATTCTCCAATTAGATAAAATCCCCAGGCCGGACGATGCTGCTGATGCACTGGCGATAGCCATTTGCCATTGTCATGCCTATCGTTTTAAGCGGCTGGAACAAACCGGGGCTAACGAATGATCACCAGTTCGGCCAACCCCAGGGTGAAAGAAATCCGAAAGTTGCGCGACCGCAAGCGTCGGACAGAAACCGGCCTGGCCTGGGTTGAAGGTCTGCGTGCCTGTGGAGACGCCTTTACCCGACTTGATCTTATCCGTGAGGTGGTTTATTGCCCTGAAACATTGCAAAGCGATTTTGCTGACGAGTTGTTGAAAAAGGCTGAAATATACAAATTGGATATCCTTCCAGTAAGCCGGGATGCCTTTCTCGGTTTGTCTGGAAAAGACAACCCGCAGGGGATTGGGGTGGTCATTCAACAGCAAATCAAAACTATCGAAGATGTGAAACCAGAAACAGGTGATTTGTGGGTTGTTTTAGACCGGATAGCAGATCCGGGCAATTTGGGAACAATATTGCGTACACTGGACGCCATCGGCGGCAAAGGGCTAATTTTGTTGGATCAATGCACCGATCCTTATGATCCGACCGCCATCCGCGCGTCCACGGGGGCGTTATTTCACCTGGATCTGGTGAAGACGGATAGCGCAGGTTTCACTGCCTGGAAAAAGAATTCGGCTGTGCAACTGGTTGCGGTGGTTGCTGTCGCGGGCGTGCTGGATTATCATACCTACGCATATGGCGACCCCCTTCTCATAATGTTGGGTAGTGAGCGCGAAGGTTTACAGTCAGCATTGTTGGATTTATGCGATGCTGCGGTATGCATTCCTATGGTTGGACATGTGGATTCATTAAATCTGGCAGAAGCAACCGCGATTACATTATTTGAAGTTTTCAACCAACGCCGGGAGGAAAAAATGAAAGATGGAGCAATTCAATGATCGCTGCTATTCGGGGTGAAATGATCGCAAAAGGCGAAGATCACCTGGTGATCGAGACAGGCGGGATTGGGTTTAAGGTTTATGTAACCCAAGAGCTGATTTTGCATGGTGTGGTTGGCGATCCCGTGTTCCTCAATACTTACCTGGTTGTTAGGGAAGACTCCCTGTCGCTTTTTGGTTTTGAAACTGAGGAATTAAGGGACTTGTTTGTTCTTCTTCTAGGCGTTAATGGGGTTGGCCCACGCATTGCGCTGGCTATTCTCTCCAGTATGTCTCCAGATGCCATCCGCCGGTCGGTTTTATCCGAACAGCCGGATTTGTTCGCCAGAGTATCGGGAGTGGGTAAGAAAACAGCGCAAAAGATCATTTTACATCTACAGGGAAAAATCACCGGCGAAATGGTCATCAGTCAGGAACCTGGCAGGTTTGAAATTGATGCTCAGGTATTGGATGCTTTGACCGGGCTGGGGTATTCGATCGTGGAGGCTCAGGCCGCCATTCAATCTATCCCGCGGGAATCTGCCTCTGATGTTGAATCCCGTATCCGGATGGCTTTACAGTACTTCTCAAATTAATCGAAATCTGCCTGTCGTATAATCAAATAAAAAACTTGGATGGTTCAATGAAACAGGTTTTGCAATCAATGCGAGATGGAAAAACCCGGGTGGAGGAAATACCTGACCCGTTTGTGCGCCCCGGATGTGCCCTTGTAAGGACAGCCTATTCACTGGTTTCGGCGGGAACAGAACGAATGATCGTGGAGTTTGGTGAAAAGAACCTGCTAGAGAAAGTCCGTTCGCGGCCGGATTTAGCCAAACAGGTGATTGATAAAGCCATGCGCGAAGGCGTCCTGACTGCATTGGATGCGGCATTCAACCGATTGGATCAACCGATGGTACTGGGTTATTCTTCCAGCGGTGTTATTGAAGCGCTAGGGGCAGATTTGATAGGATTCGCAGTTGGCGATCGGGTTGCCTGTGCAGGTGGCGGTTTTGCTGTCCACGCAGAACTGGCGGTAGTTCCACAAAACTTGCTGGCCAAAGTTCCCGAATCAATTGATTTAGAGCAGGCTGCGTTTACCACCCTGGGCGCCATTGCCATGCATGGATTTCGTCTGGCTGAACCGCAAATAGGTGAAAGCGTTGCAATCATCGGAATGGGGCTGTTGGGGCTGTTGGCGGCCAGTATTGGACGGGCTGCTGGTTGTAAGGTAATTGGTATTGATACTGATCCTAAACGGGTAGACCTGGCCAAAAGTATGGGTTTTCAGGCAGTGATCCGCCCAGAGGCTGAACCAGCATGTTCTTCCTTCACGTATGGCAAGGGTGCGGATATTGTCATGATTTGCGCTGATACTCAATCGGATGACCCGATTGACCTGGCTGCCCGCATTGCCCGTCAAAGAGCGGTGATTGTGGCAGTTGGCGCGGTGGGAATGAATATTCCCCGCAAATCATATTATGAAAAAGAGTTGGATTTTCGGATTTCCCGTTCTTACGGACCAGGCCGTTACGATCCAGAGTACGAAGAGCGCGGAAGAGATTACCCGGTCGGCTATATCCGTTGGACAGAAGGGCGCAATTTCCAGGCTTTTATTGATTTATTGGCAGATGGAAAAATTGACCTTAAACCGTTAATCACTCACCGTTTCCCGATTGAGCAGACTGAGACGGCCTATGACCTGATCACCGGAAAACAACAGGAACCGTTCCTTGGGGTGTTGTTAACCTACCCGCAATTGAAGTCAACGCCTGTTTATTCCCGCAAAGTGATAATGACTGCCAACGCATCACATAGCCGGAAAACAGAAAAAATAAAAGTTGGCGTTCTGGGAGCAGGTAATTTTGCCACAGCAGTCTTCCTTCCGGCGGTTAAGAAAACTGGCGGAGCTGAAATGCTGGGGATTGCTTCCGCAGGCGGGGTGACTGCCCGGTCAGCCGCACAGAAATTCGGATTTTCCTTTGCTGCAACTGATGAAAACGAGATTCTTGGTAATCCAGATGTTAATACCGTGCTGGTACTGACCCGTCACCATCACCATGCCCGTCAAGTGCTGGCTGCCCTAAAGAGCGGAAAACATGTTTATTGCGAAAAACCGTTGGCGCTCACGGAAGAAGATCTTGAAAAAATCTTCGAGGAATTAAAGAAACCGGCTGCCCCTTTGTTGACCGTTGGCTTTAACCGCAGATTTGCACCCCTATCTTTGAGGCTTAAAGAATTTATTGATACTGGAATTGAACCTTTTGCTGCGATTTATCGGGTCAATGCCGGTTATTTGCCGCTTACCCACTGGCTGCACGATCCCGCCCAGGGCGGTGGTCGCATAGTAGGGGAAGGCTGTCATTTTATTGATTATTTGACTTTCCTGGCGGGAGATTCTCCCACTCAAATAGAGGTGCAGGCTTTGCCGGATCTTGGGAAGTATCGCAGCGATAACGTGCAAATAAACTTGAAATACCCGAATGGTTCTACCGCCCAGGTGTTTTATCTGGCGAATGGCGATAAAGGTTTGCCCAAAGAACGGTTGGAAGTCCATTGCGCCGGTCGCAGCGCCATTCTGGATGATTATCGGGAATTGCAATTGTGGTCTAGCGGTTCCAAAAAAATGTACAAATCCATATTGAAACAAGATAAAGGTCATCAGGCAGCCTGGCAGGCTTTTCTGCAGGCGATTCTAAAAGGTGGACCTCCGCCCATTCCCTATGACCAATTGTATGGATCAAGCCTTGCCAGCATTCAAGCAGCACACCAAATTGGTGGGTAGAGCTTAGACTCTCAGAAAAATCCATGAATTTGATCGTTAATGGTTTCAAAACGATCCGCCAATTGGGACTACTGCCGGTTATGCAGGTTGGCCTTTACCGATTTGGTTTACTTACCGGCCATTACCGGCGGGTTTCCGAATCAAAAGAAAAGACTCTTTTTGAGGAAAAGATTGAATGGATAAAACCTCAACATCCTTTTCTTGAATCAGAAATCGCGGTTTATTTACGTGGTCATTCAGAATTGAAAGAAGTCTGTCTTGAAGAAGCCCGTTTAGTGATAAATGGAAAATGCAAGATATTTGGGCACAAAATTGTCGATATCTTTCAGGATGGGTTGGATACATCCTTTCACTGGACGGAGTGTGCCAGCGGCAAAGCGCCTTTGCCAGCAGAGGATATTAAATTCATCTGGGAGCCTGCGCGACTTGGATGGATTTATTCATTGGCAAGAGCCTATGCCTACAATGAAATTCCTATGCTGGGGGAATCCGCGTGGCGGTTGATTGATACCTTTCTGAAACGTAATCCAGTTGACCATGGACTGAATTGGATGAACGGCCAGGAAGTAGCGCTGCGCATATTTGCTCTGGTTTTTTTTCATGAGATTTTCAAAGATGAAACGGGTATGCCAGAGGGTTGGGAACAAATTCTGGCTCGCGCAGTGGTTGCGCATGCGCAAAGAATTCCTCCAACGTTGGTTTATGCACAAAGCCAGCAGAATAATCACCTGTTGGTGGAAGCTGCCGGGCTATACACGGCTGGCGTATTTTTGCAGAATCATCCAGAAGCAGGAGAGTGGCGGAAGACCGGCTGGCAGGTGTTTCATGCGGCGCTGGGTAAACAAATTCAGGATGATGGAACTTACGCCCAGTATTCAACCAACTATCACCGCCTGATGCTGCAAGTTGCCTTATGGATGAAATCGGCCAGTCTTAGAGCGGGCGACGCCTTCCCCCAAAGTAGTTCGATAAAACTGGCAGCAGCCACGAATTGGCTGAAAAATTTGACGGACGCAGATACAGGGCGGGTACCCAATTACGGACATAATGACGGCGCTTATATTTTTCCGTTAACCGGATATCCTTTTCATGATTTTCGTTCTGTGGTTCAGACTAGCGAATATTTCTTTGGTCTGGAATACTCTTCAATAGAACCAGAAGAAATGATTCTTTGGTTTGAATGGATGGCCGGGAGCCGGGTTCAAATCCAAAAAAGTGCAACAAAAATTCCATCCATTCAGTCTTATGGAAAACTGGTGTGTGGAAATTCATCTGCTATCATGTTCGCTCCGCTATACACCAGTCGTCCGGGGCAGGCAGATGTGTTGCACACGGAAATCTGGCGAGATGGAAATCCAATAACGCTAGATGCGGGAACGTACCATTACAATGCTGATCCCCCATGGGATAACTCACTGGCTCAAACAAAATTTCATAATACAGTAACGGTTTTTCAACAAAATCAAATGCAAAAAGCTGGGCGTTTTTTATGGTTGGACTGGCCAAACGTCCGATGGCAAGATTATAGAGACAATCCTAAAAGCATGGCCGCGAATCAGGATGGCTATAACCATTTAGGGGTTATTCATAATCGTCAAGTTGAGTTTGTCAATGAAAACATCTTGCGAGTCAATGATGAAATTTGTTCCGTTCAAAACAAAAATATTTCTTCTGTTGATGTGTGGCTACATTGGCTTCTACCTGCAATGGATTGGACGATTACCGAGACGGGTATTCAAAGCGGAAGTGGGGTTAAGCGAATAAAAATTTTGATAAAACCACTTGCCACAGATGCTTTACAACCAATTGAAATCCAGTTAATCAGAGCGGGAGTTTTAATCAATATCCAGCCGGAACGAGAAATCCCTTCACCGGAGCTTGTAAATTTTGGTTGGGCATCCCCGACTTATGCATTAAAAGAACCGGCGTTATCATTCCGGGTATTATTTCGCGGTAAACCACCAGTGAAATTCTGTACAGAATTTCAATTCGGTTAGAATTGCTTTGTGCATATTCTGATCATTCATCAAGCCTTTTCTTCCCTTGAAGATGCAGGCGGAACTCGTCATTACGAAACCGCCTGCTTTCTGCAAGAAAATGGGCATGCGGTAACAGTGATTACCAGCCCGATAAATTATTTGACCGGTAAAACCAAAAGCCGGATGCAGTGGATCGACCGTCAAGTTGACGAAAACGGGATCGAAATCCTGCGTACCTATACCTATTCGGCTCTGCACCGTAGTTTTGTTCATCGGGTAATCAGTTTTCTCAGTTTTATGGTCTCCTCATTTTTAGCGGCGCTATCTTTGCGAAAAGTGGATTTGGTTTGGGGAACATCGCCGCCCATCTTTCAGGGTTTTACAGCCTGGCT
Source organism: Leptolinea sp. (assembly GCA_037143255.1). Taxonomy (GTDB): domain Bacteria; phylum Chloroflexota; class Anaerolineae; order Anaerolineales; family Anaerolineaceae; genus Leptolinea. Next base: position 12,303 of record JBAWYZ010000018.1, read on the forward strand.
GGTGTCCCGACTGAAAGGTGCAGTTTTCCTTTTTGAGGTTCGCGATCTGTGGCCGGAGTTTGCGATTGCCATTGGCGTGTTAAAGAATCCTTTGCTGATAAGGCTTTCCCGCTGGCTTGAAGATTTCCTGTACACCCATGCTGATCAGGTGATTGTCAATTCCCCGGGTTTTTTGGAGCATGTCTCAAAAAAAGGCGCCAAAGCAGTGAAGCTCATCCCAAATGGGGCCGACCCGGATATGTTCAATTCTTCTAGCGGACTGGAACAGAAAGCAGCTTGGGGGCTGGCGGGGAAGACGATTGTTTTGTATGCCGGGGCACATGGTCTATCCAATGATTTGATGGTACTACTTCAGGCGGCTGAAAAAATCCAGGCGCGCAAAGACATTACCTTTGTCCTGATTGGGGATGGTAAGGAAAAAGACAGCCTGATCAACCAATCCGAAATACTAAAACTTGATAATGTCTACTTTTTTCCGCCGGTAACGAAATCTGCGATTGCCGATGTTTTTGCAGCTGCTGATATTTGCCTTGCCATTCTCAAACCGCTAGAATGGTATAAGACAACTTATCCGAATAAGGTGTTTGATGCCATGGCAGCCGGAAAACCCGTAATTCTTTGTATTGATGGTGTTATCCGGGAATTGGTGGAACGTGCTGGAGCCGGGGTTTTTGTTGAACCAGGCAATGCCCACGAACTGGCTGCAGCAGTCCTAAAGCTGGCAGATAATCCGGTTTTGTGCGGTAAGTTGGGCGTAGCTGGTAAAGCAATTATTAACCAGGAATTTTCCAGGAAGAATATTTCCAATGAATTATTGGCAGTAATGGAAGAATTGGAGAGGGTGCATGACAGAAACAATTTTAGTAGTTGAGGATGAGATTTCTCTTCAGGAAACTCTGGCTTATAACCTGAAAAAACAGGGTTATCTGGTGCATACTGCATCCACTGGAACTCTGGCATTGCAATCGGCTAGAGATATTAAACCAGATCTGATTCTGCTGGATATTATGTTGCCTGAGATGGATGGCTTTGAAGTTTGCCGGACCCTGCGGCAGGAGATGAATACCCCGATTTTGATGCTTACCGCCCGTGATGATGAAATTGACCGAATCGTGGGTTTGGAGGTGGGGGCGGATGACTACCTGACCAAACCCTTCAGCATGCGCGAGCTCATGGCCAGGGTGAAAGCTATGCTTCGCCGAGTGCGCCTGATTCGTGAAGATACCGAAGCCCGGGCAGTATCGCTCAGCTCAAACCCAGGCGGGGTGATCGTTTTCGGTAATTTGGAACTGAACTCAGCCCGCCATGAAGTTTTGCTGAATGGGATACCGTTGGCTTTGAAACCAAAGGAATATGAACTCTTGCAGTATCTGGCCATTCATCGGCGGCAGGCTGTGACCAGGGAAAATATTCTTGAAAAAGTATGGGGTTGGGATTTTATCGGCGACAGCCGGACGGTGGATGTGCATGTCCGCTGGCTGCGCGAGAAGATTGAGGAAGACCCTGCAGTACCAGTGCGTATCGTAACTGTTCGTGGCGCTGGTTATCGATTTGAAGGATAAAAAATGAGACGTTCTTTAATCACTCGATATGCTTTGCCATATATTTTACTCACCCTCGCTGTAATGGGCGGATTGAGTCTGGGCGTTACTTATTCGCTGCGCAATACCTATACCGATAGCTTGAAAAATCGTCTTCTGGGAGAAGCCCGCAGTCTGGGACAAACCATATCGGGGTTTGTATCAACCAATCAATATTCACCTGAACTTGAGGCAATGGCATTAACCTATTCCCGATTGTTAGAGACGCGCGTGACCATCATATTGCCGGATGGAAAAGTTGTTGGCGAGTCTCAAACGAATCTCGCTGAAATGGAGAATCATCTGCAACGGCCAGAAATCCAGGCGGCGCTTTCAGGAAATGAAGCCACAGCGACTCGAATTTCAAGCACCCTGGGTGTGCAATACCTTTATGCAGCCGTACCGGTTCGGACTGAAAGTGGGCAGTTAGTGGCTGCTGCGCGGTTATCAACCCCGCTCACAGAAGTGGATGCCAGTATAAATTCCTTGAATCGGGCTATCCTGATTGCAACCGCGCTCGCAACTCTCCTGGCAATATTACTGACAATCGTAATTGCCAACTGGACGACTTTGCCAGTCCGGCGCTTGACCCATTCCCTTCAGAAATGGGACGCTGGCGACATTTCTGGTGTTTCCTCAACCGGAGACGCAGATGAAGTAACTAAATTAAACCTGGCTTTCAATTCCATGAGTCTGCAACTACGAACGCAAATAGATGAATTGGTGGGTGAAAGAACAAAACTAGCTGCCGTATTAAATAATATGGCAGATGGAATTCTCATTGCCGGTGCAGATGGAATTGTTCAATTAATCAATCCAGCGGCAGAGCGCATGTTTAAGACAACAGCCCAGGAATCGCTCGGTAAAACCCTGGTTGAAGTGGTTCGGCACCATCAATTGGTGGAATTATGGCATCGGTGTATGGAAACTGGACAGCCGCAAACTGCCAGTTACGAGATCAGCCTTGAAAAGATCTTTGTCCAGGCAGGGGCTGCACCCATGGATTCTGGGTTGCCTGGGGCTGTGTTATTGATTCTACAGGACTTGACCCGCGTCCGCCGGCTGGAAACATTAAGACGGGATTTTGTCAGCAATGTTTCCCATGAATTGCGCACCCCGCTGGCTTCCATGAAAGCATTGACGGAAACACTTCGCGAGGGTGCTATGGATGATCCGCCGGCGGCTCAACGCTTTTTAAGCCGCATGGATATCGAAATAGACACGCTGACACAAATGGTGGAAGAATTGCTGGAATTAGCGCGCATTGAATCTGGACGAGTTCCACTGGAGTACCGGATGGTTTCTCCGGGAGAACTGGTAGAAAAGGCTGTTGACCGGATGACGCTGCAGGCTCAGCGCGCTGGTTTGACGGTTGAGAAACTGAATCAGTCGGATTTGCCAAAGATATCTGTTGATTTTAATCGCATGGTTCAGGTGATCGTTAACTTGCTACACAACGCCATCAAGTTTACCCTTCCCGGTGGATCTATCCAATGCGGGGCAGAAAGTCATGAAGAGGGGGTCGTGTTCTTTGTGCAAGATTCTGGAGTCGGGATTGATTCAGAAGCATTGCCGCGCATATTTGAGCGATTTTATAAAGCTGACAAAGCCCGTTCAGGCGGTGGAACCGGACTTGGCTTATCTATTGCCCGGCATTTGGTTGAGGCACACGGCGGAAGAATCTGGGCGGAGAGTGAGCCCGGGAAAGGTACCAGGGTGTCTTTTCTTTTGCCTTTTGCATAAAAGCTATATGGCATTTCAAGCAATAACAGAATCTAATCAACTCTTTAACATTTGTTAACATAGCCTTCTCTCTCCCTTAAAGATTGGTTGTTACCATAAAGACAATCAAAAATTTAGTAAGGAGAAAAAAAATGCGTTCAAAAATGTTTGTTATTGGTTCCATTGTTATTGCGGCAAGTATGTTGCTGGGTGCCTGTGCACCTGCTGCAGCGCCCACAGCGGCTCCGTCCACACACGAAGCCCCGAAAGCGGCTGAACCTACCAAAATGGTTGAAGCAGCCAAACCAACCGAAGCTGCAAAACCAACTGAAGTAGCGGCACCAGTTTCTACCGCTTTGATGTTACCGGAAGTTGATCCCTCGAAATTGGAAGGCAATATCTATTCTGCCGGATCTTCAACAGTTGGACCTCTGTCTGAAGCCATCCAGGAACTGTTTATAAAAGATGGTTTCAAAGGCGAAATCAAGAATGACATCGTTGGTACCGGTGGTGGTTTCGAGCGTTTCTGTAAAACTGGGGAAACCGATGTTGCCAATGCCAGCCGCGCCATCAAAGATGCAGAAAAAGAGAATTGCGCCAAATTATCCCCCGCCCGCACTCCTATTGGTTTCCGCGTGGGCACCGATGCGATCACTATTGTTGTCAACAAGAAAAACGATTTCTTGAAGAATGTAACTGCGGAAGAATTGGACAAAATCTTCAGTACTGCTGAAAAGTGGTCTGATGTCAATCCTGCCTGGCCGGCTGAAGCGATCAAACGGTTCACCCCTGGCACTGATAGCGGAACATTTGATTTCTTTGCCGAATTCGTTACCCAGAAAGTCAACAAACTGAAGACCCTTGACGAAGCCAAGAAACTTCTCTTGAATGCCAAGAATCTGCAAGCCAGCGAAGATGACAACGTTCTGGTGCAGGGTGTGGAAGGCGACCAATACGCAATTGGGTACTTCGGCTTCGCCTACTACCAGGAGCAGAAAGAAAAATTGAATGCCGTCTCGATCAATGACATTACCCCGAGTTTTGAGACTGCAGAATCTGGCAAGTACCTGCTCTCCCGCCCGCTGTACATCTACTCTGATGCAGCCCTCTTGAAAGCCAAACCCCAAATTGCCGGTTTTATCAGCTATTACCTGACCAATGTTGACAAGATTATTGAAAAAGTTGGTTACTTCCCTGCCAGCGAAGCAACCCTGAATACTGCAAAACAGGCACTATTGGATGCTTTGAAATAGCCTCCGCAAAATCCGAAAAAGAATCCATCCTCAGGACTGGTCTGTGGTTTCACAGACCAGTCCAAGTCTAAAAATGGTAGAGCCATGCACGAACAAACGACCAATCAATTATTCATTCAGAAAAAAAGCCATGTGAATATACAATTTACCGGGTTCCTTAAGAAAAAGCCTCGCTTTAGTGAAACACTGATTCAGGGATTTTTATTTTTTTGCGGATTT
>JBAWYZ010000019.1:0-17055 GCA_037143255.1 Leptolinea sp.
CCATTGGCATTGGCATATTCTGTCACACTGGCTGAATCAGCAAAAACACCGGTCACACTGTGAGTATCATCTCCACACACAGGAGGGCAAGGGGAAAACTTTGATGGGATGGCCCGGCTGCCCAATTCCTGGTTTAATATCGCATCCACTCTCTCATCGGCATTGCCGTAGACCAGTATGCCGCGAAACATCTGCGCCAATTGAGCGTCAACCAATCGACCGGAACGGATAGGGCCTACTTGTTGTGAGTTGTTTCCATAAAAAACGGCTAAAAAGCGGTTGAACATCTCGCCAATATAATATTCAAAAACAATATCCGCTGATGATAATCCGGCATGTGGCCGACCGGTGCGGGGATAGTTGGATACCTTAATCATCACCGGGTTTCGGTGTAAAATTTCCGCGTCATCCACCAGTAATCCCGTCAGTGGATTGATATTTTCAGGGATCAAAGTAGGTTCTGGGACAGGGGTGTTTTCCGGAGTCTCGATTGTTTCTTCAATGATATTTTGTGGAATAGCTGACGCAGCAACTGTGGTATTAACTGGAAATAAACTTTGGGTTGTTGAAGCTGCCAACTGGCAGGAAATCAGTAGCGGCAAAACAATCAGAATCCACCGCATTTTTTTTGTTAATATATCTTTTCTTATGCGAACCAATTTACAGCCTGGCTAATAATTGCTTCGGCCACTTCTAATTTCGATAGCAGCCCTAATTCTTGCTGAGATCCATCCGGAAAGAGTAAGACAACCCGGTTTGTATCTACCTCGAAACCGGCATCCGCAATTGAGATGTCGTTAGCTGCGATTATGTCCAATCGTTTTAGCTTAAGTTTGCGCTTCGCATTTTCAATTAATTCCTGACTTTCAGCGGCAAAACCAATAACCCGTAACGGATGTCCAGTGGTTTCTCGTTTTCTGCTGACTTCCTTCAGAATATCTGGAGTTTTTTCGAGAACAATGGATGGGATACCATCTTCTTTCTTAATCTTTTCAATTTCAAAGTGCCGTGGTCGAAAATCGGCAACAGCGGCGGCCATAATCAATAAATCAGCATTTTTTATCTCAAGCAAGACAGCATCCATCAATTGCTGGGCTGTTTCTACTGAGACAGTATTGGCACCTTCAGGAGGGGGAGTTACCTTATTGGTGGAAATTAATGTCACGTTTGCACCGGCATCCAAAGCCGCCTGGGCCAGGGCATAGCCCTGTTTTCCGGATGAGCGGTTGGTTATCACTCGCACCGGGTCGATTGGTTCTGAAGTTCCACCGGCTGTGACAACCACTTTTCGCCCGGCCAACGGTCCCCACCGGCTGAGGATGAAACGTGCCTGGTTTAGGATTCCCATAGGTTCTATCATGCGTCCTGGACCCACCAACCCGGAAGCCAAATGACCGGATGCTGGGCCGATAATAATGGCTCCCCGGCTTTGCAGTTTTTCAACATTGGCCTGGGTAGCCGGATTCGTGAACATATCGCCATCCATAGCCGGTGCAAGGATCAGAGGCGCTGATGATGCCAATGCAGTGACTGTTAGAAGGTTATCAGCCAGGCCATTTGCTAATTTCGCTAGCGTATTGGCAGAAACTGGAGCAATGATCATCAAATCGGCTTTATGTCCAAGCGTTACATGAATCACATGACCTTCACCACCCCATAAATCGGCTTCTGTAGCGGCTTTGCGGCCGGTGACAGATTGAAAGGTTAATGGTGAAACAAATTTGCAGGCCGATTCGGTGAGAATAACATCTACAATCGCTTCGGCCTGAGTAAGCTTGGATGCGATATCTACGGCCTTATAGGCAGCGATAGATCCGGTTACCCCAAGGATAATGTGTTTGTCTTTCAATGGATTGGACATGGCTAGTGATTCATCTCCCAAATCATTCGTAATCCGTCCAGCGTTAGCCAGGGAGCCACAATCTGAATGATATTCGTCTCATTAGCGACGATTTCTGCCAGGCCGCCGGTAGCGATCACTTTCATTTCCGGTCCGATTTCGTTACGAAAGCGGGCGACCATTCCCTCTACCATGGATACGTATCCGAAAAGCAAACCAGATTGCATGGCGTGAATAGTGTTTTTCCCGATGACCGATGGTGGCCTGAGTAAGTCAACCCTGGGTAGTTTGGAGGTGCGTTGAAACAAGGCATCTGCAGAGATGCCGATCCCTGGAGCAATTGCGCCGCCCAGATAGTTCCCGTCTTTATCCAGGGCATCAAATGTGGTGGCAGTGCCAAAATCTACAATACAGGCCGGGCCGCCGTAAAGTTTTTGGACGGCAGCAGCATCAACGATGCGGTCCGCGCCCACAGAACTAGGATCATCAATCAAGATTATTACGCCAGTTTTAATAGAGGCATCAACCAGGAAAGGATTCTTTTTCAGATATTGCTTGCAGGCTTGAACGATTCTGCCGGTGAGGGTAGGGACAACGGATGCTATGCAAATTGCCTGAATATTATCCGTTTGGATTCCGCCATGTTGAAATAAGCTGAGCATCTGGATACCGTATTCATCAGACATGCGTTCGTGATCTGTCGCCAGTCGCCAGCGACTCCCTAATATTTCGCCTTTGAAACAACCTATCGTAATGTTGGTATTTCCAATATCAATTGTAAGAAGCATAGAAAAATTATACCGCAGGCGGGCTGCTGTTTGTTTTGATATTGTTGAATAACTCTTCAATTGGACGAATAGCAACAAATACCAGGAGCAGGAAAGTTGGATAGAGTTGCATGAGCAATCGATCATACGACTGGTTGATATGCACCTGTATCTGATGCGGGGTGATCACATAGATCAGAAAATAGCCGATCCATTGTAATATCAGCAATAAAGAAATGGATGCAAGGGAAGGGATGCGTTCTTTTTGGATGTGAGGCCAAAGTAAAAGTCCAATGCTGAGAACTATGGCAGGAATTGGAACAGACCACCCGCCAAATCCTTTTGGGTAAGCAATCAGTCCATTTATGACTTCATGATATCTGACCGGTGAAAGAAGCGCTGTAACTGTGGGGGAAAGATCTCCTGTATTGACGACATCGTTGGTGGGAGCAAGGGTAAATTTAAAGAACAAGATTACCAGAACTGGAAGCAGTAAGCCAATCCCAAGTTGAAGTAGTTTTCCTGGAAAGTGGCGCTTATGAAAAATTGTGAGGATCATGCCGCTGGCAACCATGATAAACATAAGGAGGAAAAGTTGGCCTTCATTTTTTGTCCAACCGGCCAGTCCGGCGCAGAGTCCGGCAAGAACCAACCATGCAGATGGGTTGTCTACATTTGCTAATGCCAGACATAGACAGGCGCTGGCAGCTAGAATAAAGGCAGCCAGGGGGATATCAGCAAATTGCAGCGAACCGAAGAAAATGACCCAGGGGGTACTCAGAAACACGATGGCTGCCAACCAACCCTGGTTCCACCGTTTCAGTGTGATTAAGCATCCAGTTAATATACCGGCACAAGTAAATGTAAATAAGCCGGCTACGGCTGAAGGAATACGCATTGATTCTGTCCCAGATTGTAACCATGAACGGGCGATGGTGAGGGGCAACAACAGAGGATAATCTGCATGAAAAACCTGGGGGATAAACACGCTTTTCCATTGCTCGCCAGCACGCGCCAACATACGCGCGCGCACGTTCCAAATGGCCCAGGCATCATATCTTCCGTGCGGATTAATATTCACATAGTTAATAAAAGTGGCGATACCGATGACCGCAATAGTCAGACTGATAACCCCTAAAATCCATTGAACCTTGTCTTTTTCTTTCAAAAAACCGGTGAAAAACTGAAAAGAGACAACTTTTTGCCTCCAAAGAAGAAATGCAAGACAAGCAATCAACCCAAATTCAAGAAAAAAGAACCCGGGTTTGTTTGGATTGAAGACATAAAACCATAAGAATAATAGACAGGAAGAAATTCCAAACCCGATAGGAATGCCCAGTGAAGTTACGAGCAGCAAATTAGCTTTCCTGGTTGGGAGCAGCAGCCAAGCTGTGAATAGTATGCCCAACAGCATCGGCGGGAGCAAAGTGAGATAACTGAGGTAGCTCATTTACCCTTGCCTTTTAAAATGAAAATCTCATTGGAGAACGCTTTGATCAATTGGACGCCAAAATAATTTTGAACATCTTGCAGTTTTTGCGGGTCGCCGGTGTCATTGAAATTCCCTAGAACCAAATCATGTTGAATTCCGCGTTCTAAAACCAGTGGCGCAACGGTATATTGTGCCAGCAGAAACTCGACTTCCTGGTCGCTTGGACCGTACTTGTAATTCGGGATGTCCCAATCTGCCAAATAGCCGATGATGCCGTGGTCTGGCAGTAACAATCGGACTTTTCGTTGCCGTTTGTCCCAGGCCGTCACCATATCATCCCCTTTTAATTCCGCGACATCTTTTGAGGTTGCCAGAAACGTTTGGAGGGATGAATAAAAGGATAACCCAATTAGTAAAATAACAGCCGAAGCAACCAGATAAGGATAACCCTTTTTGATTACCAGAAGAATTTTCTCAAACATTATTCTTTTACCGCTTCAATTATCTCTGCTACCAGATCAAAACGACTGAAAGCAGGCATAATGTAAACACCCTGGATGACTGACTTAAGCTGTTCAATGATTTCAATAGCGATCATTACTCCCACCCGTTCACTGTTTTCGCTGGTGGATTCAATGCGGCTGAGAACTTTATCTGGAATGGAAATGCCTGGCACTTCCTGATGAAGGAAATTTGCGTGCCGAATATTGGCCAGCGGCAGGATGCCAGCCAGAACGGGTATTTTCAACCCCCCCAGTTCATTGTTTATGAATTCCAGAAAAGCGCGGGCGGCTTCCGGTTGATAGACAGGTTGGGTTAAAACAAAGTCTGCTCCCGCGTTGATCTTACGGGTCAGGTTTCTGATCTCATCTTTTTGCGAATTTGAGTTCAGGTTTAAGGCACATCCTACAAAAAAATTGGTTGGCTGTCCAATATCGGCGCCTGAATGATCCACGCCCGCGTTAAATCCCTGTTTAATAAGCTTTACCAGACCTGAAGGAACAAGGTCGTAATTATCCATAGCATCTGGATAGTCGCCAATAGAGGTCGGGTCGCCCATCACCACAAACACATTCCGAACACCCAGGGCATGTGATGCCAGCAGATCTCCTTGTACGCGGATTAAATTCCTACCGCGGGTCGGGAAGTGTAAGACCGTCTCAATACTAATTTTACGTTGGATGAGATCGCAGACTGCCCAGGGACTCATGCGCATCCGCGCCATAGGGCTGTCAGCCACATTAATCACATCGGCGCCAGCTTCTGCCAATAGGCTGGCGCCGGCCAATAGCTTTTGGGTAGCCAAACCACGCGGAGGATCCATTTCAACCGCAGTGACAAATTTACCGGAAATGACTTTTTTTGCAAATTCAGTCGGCGCCAAAACTTCTTCGGGAAAGCTTGTATCGGGATCCATTTCGGCTGGTTGAGTTAAGTCGGCGGGCTCGAGTGCGGGAGCCGTGCTCAGCGCTTTGTGCATCGCAGAAATATGTGCCGGGGTTGTTCCACAACAACCGCCGATAAGACAGGCGCCAGAGCGCCGGAAAGCAAGGGCATATTCACCAAAATACTCCGGAGCGGCCGGGTACATGATGCGTCCGCCCGCCTGTTCTGGCCAGCCGGCATTGGGCATTACAGAAAATCTTCCCTCTGGAACAGCCATCCGCATTTGTTTCAAGATACGCAAAATCTGTTCAGGACCGCCAGAACAGTTTACCCCGATTAAATCAGCGCCATCGGCGTACAAGGCTCTGGCTACTGATGCTGGCGAATCGCCCAGAAGGGTACGGTCATCGCGCGTGTAGGTCATGGATGCGACTATCGGGATGGCGGTATCCAAAACGCGGGTTGCTTGAACCGCTTCCCGGATTTCATACAAATCGGTCATCGTTTCGATCATTATCAGGTCTACACCAGCATCCAGTAGCGCTGTGATCTGTTCTGTAAATGCCTGATGGGCTTCTTCGGGTTTGACACGTCCGAAAGGCGCCAACCTGACGCCGAGTGGGCCGACATCTCCGGCAATCAGAATGTCTTTGAAGGAGCCCATTACAACGCGGTGTGCAATTTCAACCCCAGCAGTATTAATTTCTTTTACTTTGCCCTCCAGCCCATGCCGCGCCAATTTATAACGGTTGGCGCCAAAGGTATTGGTCTGGATAACCTGCGAACCGGCCTCTATATATTCTCTGTGAATTTCGCCGACCAGAGCAGGATTGGAAAGGTTGAGAGAGTCAAAACACTCATCAAAATTTATCCCACGCTGATGTAAAACAGTCCCCATGGCTCCATCGGATAATAGTGGAACCGGGAAATCACATAATTGTTTTCTGGCTTTTTCGCGTTGGTCATTTGACAGCGTGGTTTTCATCCGTTAAAACTCATTCTTTCATCAATTGATCGATCCGGCTTTCGCCGATATTAAAGTATTTTGCCTGCGGATGATGCAAGATGATGGCGGCAGTAGATTGCTCAGGCACCATCTGGAAAGCTGGCGTCAGATTCATGCCAAGTTCTTTTTCCACTGGAAGGAGAGAAAACACCTTTTCATGGTCAGCCAATTCCGGTATGGCTGGGTATCCCCAGGAGTAGCGTTTTCCCTGCTCGGGTTCGATGCCCATCTCACGGCGGATATGCCGGTGCAAGTATTCAGCAGTTGCTTCAGCCATTTGAACCGAGAGACCGTGGGTAAAGTAGCCTTCGCTATAATCACCGGCTTGTTGCAATTGGTCAAAATGCTGTGTGGCTTCCAGCCCAACCGTTACAATTTGGAAAGCTACGACATCCATTTGCCCGGTGTCTTTTGGGGAAAAATAATCTGCCAGGCAAAGAGTTTCGCCCGATTGCTGCCGCGGGAAATGAAAGCGGGTTATCTCCGTCGGTGAGCTGCTTTTTAATGATGCCGGGTCATAGAGAATCAGATCATCTGCTACCGACTGGCATGGCCAAAAGCCGTACACCCCTTGTGGTTGTAACCAGCCTGCTTTGGCTGCTTGTTTGATCATTTTTAGCAAACGGTCTTCGTAATCGGCCTTTAGTTTCTCCCATTCGTTGCCGTGTGTGTTTTTCGCTCCCCAGGAAAGGCGGAAGAGTTCGTTTTTAGAAATGCACTGGAACACAGATTCCAGCGGCATTTTCTTGACTAGTTTTGGGCCATATTCGCGAACAGAAGGGATTTTGAGAGCTGGCGTCACAGACATTGATCTGACATAAGTAGGTTTTTGAACTTTTTCTTCCTTAACTTGTCCAAGTTCCATGCTGGATTCCTGACGGATTTGCTCCATGAACGCCGCTCTGGTGGATGGATTGACCAGGGCATCCATTGTTGAAAGCCCTTCAAACGCATCTTTGCAATAAAAAACTCCCGGTTCAAATATTTCATTCTGATCGGTCATTAAAATGCGGCGACCGAAGCGACGATTGATTGCTGCCCCACCAATAAGAACAGGAAAGTTCAATCCTCTGCGGTGCAGCTCATTGATTATCAACGGCATTTGCTTGCTGGTGCTAACCAATAAAGCGCTCAATCCGATAGCATCGGCTTTTAGTTCGACAGCTTTGGTTATGATGGTTTCTGCAGGAACCTGTTTTCCCAGGTCATGCACCGTATAACCGTTGTTGGAAAGAATGGTTTTTACCAGGTTCTTGCCGATGTCATGAACATCCCCATAAACGGTGGCTAGCACCAGCGTTCCTTTGCCGGCGCCATCGAGGCGTTCAAGAAATTGTTCCAGGTAGGAGACCGATTTCTTCATCACTTCTGCAGACTGAAGCACAAAGGGGAGGATCAACTCGCCAGCGCCGAACTTATCTCCCACTTCTTTCATGGCAGGCAAGAGTATTGTATTGAGAATTTCAACCGCATTGTCAGATTTGGATTTTGATGGATATATTAGTAGCAATTCATCCAGGTCAGCTTCGACTCCGTCTTTGACGCGGTGAAGAATTTTCCATTGAACACGTTGCGATGCGGTCATACCTTCGAGCGGTGATACTTGATTCTGGGGGTTCTGTTCAATATCTCCAGCTTTTTCATAATGTTCGATCAAGTTTTGCAATGCGTCTGGCTGCCGGTTGAATATCAAATCATCGGCCATCTCGCGTTCTTCTGGCGGGATATCATAATAAGCTTTAATTTGAGTCGGGTTGACAATGGCCATGTCCAACCCTGCCTTGACGGCATGGTACAGCATGGAGCTGTTGATGACAGCGCGGGCTGCCGGTTTCAAGCCGAAACTGATATTGCTGACACCGAGCGAAGTAAGAACACCGGGAAGCTGGGCCTTTATTTTGCGAATACCTTCCAGTGTTTCAACGGCTGATTGCGAAAATTCTGGATCTCCAGTTGCCAGGGTGAAGGTCAGGTCGTCAAATACCAGGTCACCGGATTGCAAACCATGATCCTTAGTAGCAATCTCGTAAATCCGTTTTGCAATTTCCAATTTCCGGTCGGCAGTTTTTGCCATACCTTGTTCGTCTATGGTTAAGGCGATAACGGCGGCATTGTATTTTTTGGCCAGGCTGAAAATAATGTCGGCTTTGGCTCGTCCAGATTCTAAATTTGTAGAATTTATTAGACTGCGGCCAGGGGCGTTCTTTAATGCGATTTCAAGAACATCGGGTTCGGTTGAATCAAAAATAAAAGGAACTTTCACCACCGGTGAAAGCGCTTTGACAACATTGCGCATCAAGTCCGATTCGTCAGGACGTTCTGTCAGGGCTACACAAATATCCAAACCGTGGGCGCCGTTTGCGATCTGCTCTCTGGCGATGGTAATCATAGAATCAAAATCTTCATCCATCAAGAGTTGTTTGAATTTTTTGCTGCCCTGTGAATTCAACCGTTCCCCGATTAAGAAAGGCGCTGGTTCCTGCATCATGGGGGTGGTTTCGACTGCCGAGGCCAGGCGGGAAATTCTTAATACAGATCTTTCCAGTGGTATCTGGTTTCTCAGGCTATCAACCAGAATTTTCATGTGTTCCGGGGTTGTTCCGCAGCACCCACCGACGACATTAATGCCGAATTTCGTTACAAATTCTGATAAGGCTTCTGCGAATGGCTGTGGTTCCATTGGATAGACGGCCTGACCGTCTACATTTAGGGGAAGTCCGGCATTTGGGATGCAGGAAACAGGCAGGCTGGTTTGCTCTGTCAAGTCACGGATTGGTTCACGCATGAAGTCCGGTCCGGTGGAACAATTCAAACCGATAACATCAATTGGCAGCCCTTCAAGGATGGTGTCTACTGCTGAAATATCCGTTCCCAACAACATTCGGCCGGTTGTGTCGAGGGTGACCTGGGCTTGAATAGGCAGCCAGATTCCGGTTTCTTCAAAAGCCTTTTGAATCCCTAAAATGGCCGCCTTAACTTCCAGAATGTCTTGAGATGTCTCGATAATCAAGAGATCGACACCTCCCTGGATAAGACCGGCGGCTTGTTCCCGGAATATTTCAGCCAATTCGTCAAAAGTGATGTTGGAAAGTTCAGGATCATTCATGGATGGCAGCTTGCCGGTAGGGCCAATAGATCCTGCAACAAACCGGGGTTGCCCGTTGTTGCTGAATTCATCCGCTAATCGACGAGCGAGAGAAGCTGCCGTTCGGTTAATTTCATTAACACGGTTTTCCAAACCGTATTCTTTCATGGTGAGCCGGTTAGAACGAAAAGTACAGGTTTCAATGACATCGACACCTACCTCCAAAAATGAGCGGTGGACTTTTTCCACAGCTTTGGGGTAACTAATCACAAGGAAATCGTTGCAACCGTTGGTACGTTCTCCGCCAAAATGTTCTGCCGTTAAATTTTGTATCTGTAAATTGGTACCCATGGCGCCATCAAATATGACGACTTGCTCCTTGAGCAGGTCTAGATAACGGCGGTTGGTATATTTTCGAGACATAAACCTATCCCTTCAATACGCGGGCAAAGAGGAATTGTTCTATTCTTTACCTGCGAATAATTCCGATGTGCCCAGAAGATTTATCAATATCGTTCCCTATTTATGAACGAAGGATTCTTTGGATATTACCACAACTAGATAACAATAGTCCTGTTCCATACATTATTTCAGCAATTCTCAATTTGATTTTTAATTCCACCCAAGACATTCATAATCTGTTTGCCTGGCTCGTTTTCGACAGTGAAGCGTCAGTTTTGTTATAGCGCATTACCCCCATCCCCCGCCTTCCCCCAAATCAAAAAGCGGATTTGGAGGAAAGAGCTGTTTTCTTTTGTAAAATATTGTTTTTTACCCATTAATTACTTCTCCTCCTCTAAATTCCGCACTTTGGAATTTGGGGGAGGTTGGGAGGGGGTTGACACGGCAACCTTGAAAAGCCATATTGAGAATTGCTCATATTATTTAGAAGGTCGGAGAATTCCAATTTGCTGATGGCCACCTTGTAACAAGAAAAAATCAGCTAACTTATGAAATTAGATTCATGATTTGTTTAATATGGTTATTATCGTGGGCTATTGTAAACTCCATCAGATCTTTTAACGTGGAAGGGCCAAAAATTGTGTGCCGGAATACTTTTTGCCATAATTCCAGATCAGCATTCTCCAAAATTTGAACTAAATTCTGACGGGATTGAAGAAAATCCTGCAATGCCGCTTTTCCATTTTGATGCAAGTAATCTCTTTCTGTAGCCCAGCGATCCGTTTCAATACCGGCAATGAAAGGTTGGTTATCCTTTAGAATGGTATTAATGCGGGGCAGGTTTACATCCTGGTCAACATCGCGCAGGTGGCAATTGATTTCGGTAATGTTCCATTCGGTTTCTGACGGTTTTTTATCCCATGAATCCTGTTTTAATCCGTGAACCAATGCGTCTATCGCGGCAGCTCCTCCTCGAAGCGCAGCCAAAATAGCCGGGATCGTTTTTGATCCACCCGAAATCCAGTTTTTTTCAATCTTTTCAATCCAGGGAAATATTTCCTCCATGGAGCCGCTCAGACTGCCAATTGTTAGACCATCAGGCAACGGGTCGGCAGAGTCTGTTAACCAAAAAACCGGCAACCCGGCTCTGCTGGCTGGGAGGATGTCATCTTTCAGGTCATTGCCAATCATTACCACCGGGTGGTCAAACGCCCCAATTCGGGCTGTGACTTCGGTAAAAAAAGCCGGTTGAGGTTTGGAAAAGTGATATTCCTCGAAAGAGGTTACGGAAACGAAAGGAATTTCTGCGGCATTTAAGCCCGCCCAATGCAAGCGGTGTTGAACTGCTGCCATAGGGAAAAGTGGATTGGTGGCGATACCTACCTGCCAACCCTTGGCAAGACAGGCCTTAACAATTTCCACGGCTTTTGGTCTGGGAGAGGTTTGCGGTTGCAGCACGGGGAAGATATTTTGATAAAAATCAGCAATTTCAGTGGCAAGTTGTGATTTTTCGATCCCAATTGCCGGATAGAAGGATTTGTCAAATGTTTCTTCCAGCGTGCCAGGAAGGGTGGTTTTTTCCACCATTTGACGGGTACCTTCCAATAGCGCGGGAATCATTATTTTTGCATCAATCTTATCTTGCAGCCGCTTTCCCAATAGGCCAAGGTAAACTTGGATGAATTGATCAGAATTATTATTGATCAGGGTGTCATCTAAATCGAACAGAACTGTAATCATTATTCAGGCTTTCCAACAAAAATATCCGGCAGGTCATGGCATTCGCCGCAACCAATAAATGGATCGGTCACATTTTGATTACTTTTCTTGCAAAATGCTTTCACTTCCACGTTTTTATAAAATCCAAGAAATTGTCGCTTTGCCCGTGCTGTTAAATTCATATCTGAACATGAATTTGCTCTTTGGATACCCGGTACCGGACAGGTTTTGCACAAATCCCGAGTCCATTGATTGGGCGGAGCTACATTTCCAATTAAACGACATTCTTCATGGTTCTTACCGCGATAGTAATCACCAAAGAAAAAACTGCACTCAAATCCGGCGGGTGTACGCATTTTGCTTTCTATAAAAATCTGTCCCCGCTTATGGGACAGACATTAATTATTGAAAAAACGTCTATACACGGGTAACGTAGGAACCGTTGCGTGTATCTACACGGATAGTGTCACCTTCGACCACAAAGTAAGGCGTCTGAACTTCCAGTCCGTTCGTTGTGACAACCTTTTTGGTTACACCGGTGGCTGTATCACCTTTAACTGCCATCTCGGCTTTGATTACTTTCAAATCAACGGAGGTGGGCAGTTCGATATCAATTGGCTCATTGTTGAAGAAAGTTAATTTAACTTCCATGTTTTCATTCAAGAATCCTGCTGAATCGCCAATGACTTTGGCAGGAATTCCGGGCTGCTCAAATGTCTCCATATCCATAAAATAATAAATATCATTATCTTTATAGAGAAATTGGACATTATGAAAATCCAGGCGAGCATCCGGTACACGGTCGCCGGATTGAAATGTTTTTTCCAGTGTGGTGCCAGTGCGTAGATCACGGGCTTTAATTCGAATGGTGGCATTGCCACGGCCAGGTTTGTGATGGCTGTATTCCAATACTTTGTACAGGCTGCCTTCCAGTTCGAAAGTAACACCCTTACGGAGATCATTTACATCAATCATGTTTTCTTCCTTTTCACATCTAAAATAACCTGAGAATTATAAATCCGTACGGTAGGAATCACAAGTCAAATTCACATTGAATTAAAACTATTTTCTAATTTAATATGCTTTCCAATTCATGCAAAATTCTTTGAGGAACCTGTAATTCATTTTGGGTTGTAACTGTTCAGTGTCAGGAATAAAAACTCCGAACTATACGAAAAAAAAGAAGAAAATTGGGTGAGCCATACATAATAAATCTTTGGTAACATTATGCACTGTACCTAATCCATTTATTTAATATTTCGGTGATGCCAAATAAAGGCGTGGTGAGCAGTCGCATTTAGTTGATTTTATTTTTGAATAGTGCTTTTAGATTTTCTTAATAGACAGGAGCGAAAATGGAACAATATCGGATTGAACCAGGAACAAAGATTAGCCTGAAGGATTTTTCTCCGGATGATTTGGGAGATTTTGAGGGAAAAAAGGAAAAAGGGATTGAAAAATTGGCAGGATGTCGGACGGATATCGACCGGCTGCAAGAAGTGCTTTATTCCGAAAGCAAGCATCGGATTTTGATTGTGCTGCAAGCCATGGATGGTGGCGGGAAGGATGGCACCATCCGGGCGGTATTTGATGGAGTGAATCCACAGGGGGTGCGGGTGACCAGTTTCAAAGTGCCAACGCCAATAGAAATGTCACATGATTATTTATGGCGCATTCACGCGCAGACTCCCGGCAAAGGTGAAATTGTTGTTTTTAATCGCAGCCATTACGAAGATGTCCTTGTTGTGCGAGTCCACAACTTTGTTCCAAGAGAAGTTTGGAGTAAGCGCTACCAGCAAATTAATGATTTTGAACAACAATTGGCAGAGGAAGGGACTACTATACTTAAATTCTTCTTGAATATCAGTCTTGATGAACAAAAAGTTCGCTTTATGGAAAGACTTGAAATGCCGGAAAAGCGTTGGAAATTCAATCCTGGAGACCTGGAAGAACGCAAACTCTGGTCGGAATACATGCAAGCTTTTGAAGAAGCTATTCAAAAGACTTCTACCAAATGGGCGCCGTGGTATGTTGTGCCGGCCAACCGTAACTGGTACCGCAATCTGGTGGTCGCTTCTGTGATTGCAGAAAAATTGAAATCGCTGAAAATGGAATACCCAAATCCACAGATAGATGTTGAGACATTCAAAAAGCAATTGCTTTCAGGTTGATTTCATGTCATCTTGAATATGATCTGCTTGATTTTCTCGAGAAAAACTTCAGGATTGCTGGTTGTTAAAACATCCCTTCGGCTTTCTGGCGATGGCCAGTTGTTTTGAAGATATTCCACGGCATGTTTGCGAAAGAGCATCAGCCCCCGTTCTGTTCCGTAATACTCCAGCGACGCCTGAAGATGTTCCTGAAGGGTTTGGTAAGTCCCCTGTTTTGTAATATCACCCCGGTCTTTGGCCGCGAATATCCAGGGGTTACCAATACTTGCCCGCCCGATCATCACAGCGTCGCAACTGGTGAAATCTAGAAAACGGTTAATATCTGCCGGTGTGCGTACGTCGCCATTGCCAATGACCGGGATGGGCATTATTTGTTTGACTTCGGCAATCGCATTCCAATCAGCTTCACCCGAGTAAGCCTGAATTCTCGTGCGACCGTGAACAGCCAAAGCTGATGCGCCGGCTTCCGCCACCCTTTTGGATATTTCCAGATAGTTACGTTCATCGTCAGCCCATCCCAGGCGAATTTTTGCGGTAATTGGAAGGTCAATATTATGGACCAACAATTCAATAATATGGGATATCTTTTGAGGATCGAGCAATAAACTGGCGCCGGCGCCGCGTGAGCAGACCGAACGGCTGCAACAGCCCAAATTAACGTCAAGGAAATCGGGGTTTAAATCACATAGCTTATATGCGGTACGCAGGATGCGCTGCGGGTCATTATCTAATATTTGGTATCCAAAGGGTCTTTCCTCAGCCAAAAAATAGAGCCGTTCACCAATATAGGGATGATGGGTTTCCATATCCATGGCGTTGATGAATTCTGAATAAGTACAGGCAGAACCCAGGCGGCGGCAAATCAACCGAAAAGGATGGTCGGTGTATCCGTCCATGGGCGCCAACATAACCCGGCCCATAATGGGAATGGATCCAAGATAGAAGGCAGGCTGCAACAGTTCTGGTACGAATAACGTCTTCATTTTACGGAGGAACAAGACCAATCCACTGGCGCAGCAGCGATATAAGGTTGAGAATTGAGGGTCTCCACAGCTACAACTCGAGCGTTAACAGCCAGCCCGTCCATGCAGCCGATCACCAGGGCGGTTTCGGCGTTTCGGAGCGGAAGTTCGGCAGAAATGTGCGGAAAGATAATTGTTCCTTCTGGCACACCGGCTATCAAGAAAACATATCTGCTATAGGGCATTGGGGCATATCCAGTTTTTCCTGTTTTCTCTTCCCCCTCTTTTTCTCCATAATAGCGTGGATACAGCATGCGTCCGTTTAGAACGATGACATTCGGGTCCTGCAATATCTTTTCAATCCCGGCCTGATCAGCAAAAGAAAGACCACCCGGTGCAGGGAAAAATAATTGCCGGGCGGTGTCAACCGTCGCGAGTGGAAAAACCCTGGGAAAGGCAGTTTCGGCCATCTGGGGCAATGAGCCAGCCAGAAGTAACAAAGTGGCAACAATACTCAGGCGCATATATTCTGGTTTATTTGTTGAGTTCTTCCAATCTGGTTCTATAAATATTCCGGAGTTGTGGTTATTGCCGAGGTTGGTGAGAATATACACTCCCCCCGCAAAATAGAGCAGAAAAACCCAATCTGCTGGCAGGAGATAGCGCCAGCCAGAGTTACGAGCAGCCGCATTGCTGAAGTGATAGGCAGCATTAAAGGCAAGGGGAAGTAATCCGACCCATGATTTCTTACGAACAAGGTAGACAGTTCCGGCAGTCAAAACGGAAAGATTGAGAAGGAGTATGAGGAATTGCCCAGGCGATAAGTTGCCTACCCATTCTTCCCAAAAGGGGCGCTGCGGCACAACCAATTCAACAGGGCTATTAATGCTGAATCGAATCGGAAAGATCATCAGGTTTGAAATTTCGTTGTTCAGCCAATGGGCTGCAACAAAGTGCACCAGAGCGCTGGGGTTTTTCAGCATTTGTTGTCGGATGAATGTTGTAAGACGCTGATTGTACATACCGAAAGTTTCATCTGGTCTGCGGTCCATGTCGGTTAATTCTGTCTCCGGACTGTAGCGTTGTGCCATAACCCTGGTTTGTGATTCGGGGTGATCAAAGACAAACTGCCCAGTTATGCGGTAATTTCGCGATA
The DNA here is from genome assembly GCA_037143255.1 of Leptolinea sp. Taxonomy (GTDB): domain Bacteria; phylum Chloroflexota; class Anaerolineae; order Anaerolineales; family Anaerolineaceae; genus Leptolinea. The sequence goes on from JBAWYZ010000019.1 coordinate 15,927, forward strand.
ACCAGGGCGCCACTGCCAGGACAAAGCCGATGATAAACACGGCTGTCGGTAATATTAATAAATTGAACTTGACTTTTCTCGCGGTTATCCAGTAAAAAATCAAAATGACTGGCAAAAGAATGATGATTTGAGTACGCACCAGCAGACAAATGCCCAGTATTCCACCGGCAGAAAGCGCGAAAACCAGGTGACGAGGTTTTTCAAGCCACATAAGGACGATAAGCAGCAACAGACTAATCACCAGCGCCGCCGGTAAGTCGGCAAATAATAATTTGGAATTGGAGATATCAGAGGTAAAAGGTGTAGAGAGAATGGATGTCCATTCGCGGAGAATGATCATCAATGCCGCAACAAATCCGACAGTCCGGTTAGCTAATTTCTTACCAATCCAGAAAATAATCACCGGAAAGAGCGCTAGAACAAGAGTCTGCACCAAAATAACTCGGGTATATTCCTGCCCGGCAATCAAATGGGCGGCAGCCAGGAAAACTATGTATAACGGTCGTGGCGGGATAGTATCTCCGCGAAACCCCAGACCGATTAGCAGGGATTGGGCATGAAAATCGTAAAAGGCAGCATCCGAGAATGGATAGATTTCAAAATTCGGAGCGCGCGGTGGTGTGGCAAAAAAGCCTGGAGGAACTGGTTGACTTATCCATAATGCGGTGGCGCTTCCCCAGATGGATAATGATAGAACCAGGCCAGATAATATGGAGTGGTTGGCTTGAAATTCGGAGAACCATTTTACCGACCGGCTTTGAGCAAACGCTCTGGATAATACACAGAGTAGAATCCCCAGCCAGATTTGCCATTCCAGCAAAGGGACGGTTGGTTTTCCCCAACCAACCGGGTCGGCATCCAACCCAAGACGGGTGGCTGCAAGCGCTATCGTAAGCATGAGAATTCCGCCGAAAGCCATTAGCCAGGTTTTCAGGAATTGCGTTTCTTCTTTTAGAATTACGCGAAGGTGGGTTCGATCTTCATAAACGATGAGGCTTGCCAACTGCAAGGCTAGCGCGGCGCAATACAGCAATAGTGGAGACATACGTTGCGCATAGGCAATATAATAGAACAATTCTGTTGATTTATATAGATCCAAAAGGATTGAAATTGCTGAACTGCACAAGGC
>JBAWYZ010000020.1:0-17026 GCA_037143255.1 Leptolinea sp.
AACGAGAGTTCCAATTCAGCCTTCCAGTTTACCTGGATACTGGGGAAACAAGAATATTTCGAGGGTATAAAGTCCAGTTTAATGATGCCCTTGGGCCAACCAAAGGTGGTATCCGCTTTCATCCACAGGAAACTATGGATACGATCCGTGCGCTTGGTATGTGGATGACCTGGAAATGTGCGGTCACCAGACTTCCGCTGGGGGGAAGCAGTAGTGGTGTAGCAGTTGATACTCATAATCTAACCCCAAAAGAGCAGGAGCGGCTGTGCCGCAGCTTTGTCCGCCAGACAGCATACAATTCAGGGCCGGAGTGGGACGTGATGGGTCCCGATATCATGACTGGTCCTCAACATATGCTATGGATGCTGGATGAATATGAGGTTATTCATGGAAGAAAAAGCCCCGGCTTTATCACCGGCAAACCGGTTGGGCTATCCGGTTCCAAAGGGCGAAAAGAGGCGCCGGGGTATGGGGTAATGATCGCCGTCCGAGAAGCGCTGAAAGAGATGGGCATTGACATATTAAATACTACAGCCAGCGTGCAGGGATTTGGGACAGTAGGGCGCTATGCTGTTCAACTGTACACTCAGATGGGTGGGAAAGTCATCTGCATTTCTTGTCTAAACCATACAGATCACATTGCCTACGCATTCCGCAAAAAAGATGGGATAGATTTTGAACAAATTGCCGCCATAACTGATCAATTTGGCGAAATTGACAAAGAACGCGCTCAGGAGATTGGCTGTGAATGTCTCCCCGGGGATGCATGGATCGAGCAGAACGTGGATATTCTTATTCCCGCTGCCATGGAAAATCAGATCCGGCTTGATAATGTCGAGAAGATTAGCAAGCAGGTAAAAATACTCGCCGAAGCCGCCAACGGGCCGACAGATCCTGATGTTGATCCAATCCTCAATCAACGAGGTATCAAAGTCATTCCTGATATTCTTGCCAATGCCGGCGGGGTAGTTTGCAGTTACTTTGAACAGGTTCAGAGCAACATGAACTATTATTGGAGTAAAGATGAGGTACTCGGTAAATTGGACGCTCATTTAACATCGGCGTATTTTGATGTCAGCGCCTTTGCCCATAAGAACAACCTTCCGTTACGAGATGCTGTGTATATGGTGGCAATTGACCGGGTTGCCCGAGCCTGCCAGGATCGGGGATGGGTTTAATCCGAAATCGATAACTATGCCTAATCGTTTCCGTTTTATCGGCCTAAAACAAGGACTTAATATTCTGGGTAACTCCGTTTACGAACGTGCAGAAATTGGCGGGAAAACTCACGGGTTATATATCATTCGGCAGGTATTAAGTAGTATGGAACCTGAATTCCCGGAGATTACCTTAGATATTCCACCTTTGACCGTTTTAGGAACAAGTGTGTTTGATGCTTTTATGTTGCGCAATAAGCTGGGGGAAATCGCCTACACAGACCTGCCAGATGATCGCATTGCCCATGCTTTTCAAAATGGTGATATGCCGTTTGAAATTCTGGGTGAATTGCGAAAAATAATTACGGAAGTCACCACTCCGCTAGCAATTCGATCATCTGGGTTACTTGAGGATACAACTCAGCGTCCGTTTGCGGGTGTATATGTCACAAAAATGATACCTAATAACCAATATGATCCTGATGCGCGTTTTCATAAACTACTGGAAGCGATTAAATTTGTTTGGGCTTCTACATTTTTCAAAATTGCCAAAGACTATTGTCGGGCAACCAGTCTCGATTATCGAGACGAAAAAATGGCCGTTATCATCCAGGAAATGGTTGGAAAACGGCATGGAAATCGATATTATCCGGAACTTTCAGGTGTAGCCCGTTCTTTTAATTACTATCCAATTAAGCCCGCCGTCCCGCAAGATGGTGTGGTCGATTTGGCACTGGGGTTGGGAAAAACAATTGTGGATGGTGGTAAAACGTGGTCATTTTCACCTGCCTACCCGCAAAGACCGCCGCCGTTTGAATCAGTTGATGAAGTGCTTACCGAAACTCAGAATGAATTTTGGGTTGTGAACCTGGGTGAGCCGCCGGAATATGATCCCATTAATGAAATCGAGTATATGCGGCAGGAAAATTTGCAAACTGCCGAGTCTGATAACGTCCTGCGCTATCTAGTTTCCACATATGATCCCCAATCCGAACGGTTATCTGTTGGATTGGCAAACAAAGGTCCGCGCGCCCTGACTTTTGCCCCCATTCTGGTATTAAATGAAATTCCGTTAAACCGTTTAATCAAGGATATTTTGCACAAGTGTGAGGAGGAGATGGGGACACCTGTTGAAATTGAAGTCGCTATGACGTTTGACCCTCATCACTTCGCCCTATTACAGGTTAGACCCATGGTTATACCAACTGGCAATCTGACTGTTTCTGAGCAAGATCTGCAAAATCCGAATAACCTGGTTGCTTCTGAAATGGTGCTTGGCAACGGCAGTGTAGATGATATTACTGATATTGTGTATGTAAAACCAGACCGGTTTGAGTTAATTAATACAAGAAAGATAGCTGAAGATTTGGAAATTTTCAATCGCACCTTACTGGCAGCCCAACGACCGTACACATTAATCGTTTTTGGACGGCTGGGAACATTTGACCCCTGGTTGGGAATTCCAGTCTCCTGGGGGCAGGTATGCGGCGCAAAAGTTATTATCGAGGCCACACAGGATAATGTCAAAGTGGAACTCAGCCAGGGATCGCATTACTTCCATAACATCATTAACCTGGGGGTAATTTATTTTTCCATGCCCTTCGCCAGTCCGTATCGAATCCAATGGAATTGGCTTGAGAATCAACCCATTGTGTCGGAAACTGAATTCGTCCGCCACGTACAAATTGCATCTGCTCTCAAAATTAAAGTGGATGGGCGCAGCGGTAGAGGCATTATTTGCCGATAACCCTTCCTTTTTTATGAAATTTTGATTTATTCGCCCCGTTTTTAATTAAATTTCAATTCCAAACCTGATAAATTTATGAAATATATTTTTATTATGGATGGAGAAATACTATGTCAGTAATTCAAGATGTACTCGCAAAGTTGCAGGAAAAAGATAACGGCCAGGTTGAATTTTTACAGGCTGCCAAAGAAGTATTAACTACGCTTGAACCAACCGTTAGTAAACACCCTGATTTCGTAAAGGCAAAGATTTATGAACGGATTGCTACTCCAGACCGCGCTATTTTGTTCAAAGTTCCATGGATGGATGACAGTGGCGAGGTTCAGGTTAACCGCGGGTTTCGTGTGCAGTTTAATAATGCCATTGGACCGTATAAAGGTGGATTACGGCTTCATCCTTCCGTAAATATTGGGATCATCAAATTCCTTGGGTTTGAACAAATCTTCAAGAATTCTCTAACCACCCTTCCGATGGGTGGCGCCAAAGGCGGATCCGATTTCGATCCTAAAGGAAAATCGGATAACGAAGTTATGCGCTTTTGTCAGGCATTTATGCGTGAATTGTTTCGGCATATTGGCCCAGATACAGATGTGCCGGCTGGAGATATTGGTGTGGGTGCGCGCGAAATCGGGTATCTTTACGGGTATTACCTAAAAATTGTAAATTCCAATGTCAGCGTTTTGACGGGCAAGGGGCTTGAATACGGCGGCAGCCTGATTCGTCCGGAAGCCACGGGATACGGTTCGGTTTACTTTGCGGCCGAAATGTTATCTACCCGTGGGCAGGAGATTAAAAACAAAGTAGCGGCCATCAGTGGATCGGGGAATGTTGCCCAGTACACAGTGGAAAAATTAATCCAAATGGGCGCCAGACCCATCACTCTATCCGATTCGAACGGCACGATTGTGGATGAATCCGGTATCACTCGGGAAAAACTGGATTTCGTTTTGGACCTAAAAAACTATCGGCGGGGACGCATTGGTGAGTATGCTGAGAAATTTAAAGTACCGTTCTATCCAGCGAAAAGCGCTTGGGATGTTATCCGTGAGCAAAACTTGAAAATTGACCTGGCGTTTCCCTCTTCTCATGAAAACGAAATCGAGAAATCGCATGCGGAAGCGCTGGTAAAAAACGGCTGTTTTTGTGTCTCCGAAGGGGCAAATATGCCGACTACCCTGGAAGGGGTAGAGGTCTTTCTTAATCACAACGTGCTGTATGGGCCTGGAAAAGCAGCCAATGCCGGTGGCGTGGCAGTCTCAGGATTAGAGATGTCACAAAACAGCATGCGTTTGACCTGGTCCAGGGAAGAAGTGGACCAAAAACTGCAAGTCATTATGAAGAATATCCATCAGTCTTGTATAGAAGCGGCTGAGACCTACGGCTACAAAGGAAATTATGTAGTCGGAGCAAATATTGCTGGTTTCCTTAAAGTAGCAAAAGCGATGCTGGCTTACGGCATTGTCTAAAATCAAATGATCCATTGGGCGGGGAGAAAACCTTCACCGGAAAATTCCCCGCCCGAAATAATTCGCCTGGATTTTGACCAGTTTTATCACTAATCAGCATAGAGTGATTTATAATGATTCGTTGTTTCAATACAAACGCCGAATCATTATAAATCGAGGACAAATGAAAATACTTATCACTGGAATCAGCGGATTCCTTTCTATAAACATGGTGCGCAACCTGCTGGCTAAAGGCAACACCGATATCGCCGGCATTGACCTGGTTGATTTTGATTACCCGGAACGTAATATAATTAAATTCTTGCAGGGTGATATTCGCGACCGCGCGGCAGTGAAATCCGTCATGCAAGGGGCAGATATTGTTATTCATACCGCGGCAGCTTTGCCTCTTTATACACCGGAAGAAATCTATACCACTGATGTGGTGGGAACAAAAATCCTTTTAGAAGAAGCCGCATCTGCCGGCGTGCAGCGTTTCATCCACATTTCTTCCACCGCTGTGTACGGCATACCAGACCATCATCCCCTGTTTGAAACGGATGAGTTGGTAGGCGTTGGCCCGTATGGGCATGCGAAGATTGAAGCTGAACAGGCCTGCCTGGCGGCTCGCGAAAAAGGGATGTGTGTCTCCATCATCCGGCCAAAATCATTTGTCGGCCCGGAACGGTTGGGTGTTTTCGCCATTTTCTATGACTGGGCCAGCGAAGGGCGGAACTTCCCCAATATTGGCAATGGCAAGAACCGCTACCAATTAATGGATGTAGAAGACCTGTGTGAGGGCATCCACCTGTGCATGACCAAAGACCGCGATGCGGTAAATGACACTTTCAATATGGGCGCCGAGAAATTCACTACAATGGCGCAGGATTATCAGGCCGTTCTAACCGAAGCCGGTTTTGGTAAAAAGATCATCTGCTTCCCTTCTGGACCGGTGATTTTTGCACTGCGTGTTCTGGATAAACTCAAACTATCACCACTCTACCCTTGGGTGTATGAAACAGCCTCTAAGGACTCTTTTGTTTCCATCGACAAGGCCAAAGAAAAACTGGGGTGGCAGCCAAAATATTCCAACCAGGATGCCATGTTAAGAAATTATCACTGGTATTTGGAAAATAAAGAAAAATTTGCCCATGCCACCGGTGTCACGCATCGCGTGCCGTGGAAACAAAAAGCGCTCAAGGTTGTAAAGATATTCTTTTAGTTTGAACTTCGGCAGTCATATTCTTATTCAGGGAAGCGAATCAATAATTCCATGACATCGATATTAACCTGGCTGGGACATGCGGCATTTTCAATCAAGACTGGCGGATATCAAATTCTGGTTGACCCATTCCTGAAGGGTAATCCGGCTGCCATTCAAACAGCGGACGAAATTCAAGCCGATTACATTCTGATTACGCATGGCCATAATGACCATCTGGGTGATACCGAAGCGATCGCCAGGCGCACTGGTGCAACCATCATCAGTAATGCCGAAATTTGCAACTGGTACGAAGAAAAAGGCTTCAAAGTGCACGGCCAGCACCTGGGGGGCGGATTTCATCACCCCTTTGGGTATTTGAAGTTGACCTATGCCCTGCATGGCTCCGCTTTGCCGGACGGCACGTGTGGTGGAAATCCGGCCGGACTGCTGCTAACATTAAAAGAGAACGGAAAGAAGATTTATCTGGCAGGCGATACGGGTTTATTCGGCGATATGCGTCTTATTGGGGAAGAGGGGATTGACCTGGCTGCCCTCCCGATTGGGGATAATTACACCATGGGTCCAGTGGATGCATTGCGGGCGGTGAAATTGATTCAGACAAAAGTGGTAATACCCATCCATTACAACACCTTTGCGTTATTGAAACAGGATGTGCATGCCTGGGCGAAAGATGTTGAGGCTCAAACCGATACGAAAGTGGTAGTGCTCAAGCCAGGGGAGAGTATAAACCTGTAGGATTAGCCTTGATTAATGCTGGACACACAGATTGATATTCAACAAAAAGGGCAGGGACGAGTTTTACCCTACCAAACCAATAAGAAAATACCCGTTTAGGCAGTTCTTATAGCTGATCACCACTATCCGGCTTTGACCACGCCGATGGTAAGCAAAATATTAGCGTACAGCCGCTGTTCGCCAGATGCGATCACCAACGTAGTATTGCTTTCACCACTGGCATTGTAGAAATCCAGCCTGCTGATGGATTTAAGCAGAACATCTTTTGGCAAAATCTGACGAAAATCAGAACTGATGGCTGGTTCTTTACCATCATCCATGATCATCATGGTTGCGCTTTCCAGTGGTACGGCATCAATCATGACTTTCAGAATATCGGTAACGGTTAACATACCGGGGGCAAGATTGAGGTGCACAAACCGGGCATGAGAGGGGGGCTTGGAGTGAACCGGAAAATTACCGTCAGCAATTAATATCTGGTCATGATGACCAGAACGAGCCAATGCTTCTAATAATTCTGGGTGGATTAGCTTGTATTTCAACATAATAGGGCCCTTTATGGTAATGCGATTTCAATCAGTTGAGGAGAGCGATGGTTCTTATTGAATTGCTTCACATCTTCCAAAAGCGGCATTGCAGGCTCGGCACCGAGAATAGTAGTGGCCAAAGCACCCACGGAATTTGCAAAAGCGATGGCTTCGTCCATCGAATACCCTGAAGAATATTTTACCGCCAGGGCAGCGCAAAAGGCATCACCTGCGGCCGTAGTGTCAACAACATCCACATGGAAACCTGGAATCTGAATGGACCGATTCTTTTCAGCCAGTAAAGCACCCCGGTCACCCAGAGTGAGCACAACTGAATGAATATTTTTTCCTAACAAAATTCGAGCGGCTTGCAATGCTGATACGGTATCTGCCACATTACAGCCAGTCAGCATTTCGGCTTCAGTCTCATTTGGAGTTAGAATAGTTATTAGCGATAGCAGTTCATCTGGAAGCGGCCTAGCTGGGGCCGGATTCAACAACACAGGAACCCCGGCAGATTTCGCGATCCCGGCTGCAAATAAGACAGTATCAATCGGGTTTTCTAACTGCATTAAAACCATATCAGACCGAGTGATAAGACTGCGGGCTTTTTCAACATCGGCCGGTGTGAGAAGCATATTAGCGCCAGGCACCACGATGATACTGTTGTCCCCCTGGGCATCGATTACAGGCGACCCCACACCGGTCATGGCTTGATCGGTGGTAAAAACAAACTCTGAACCAATACCAGCAAAGTCCAACGATTTCCGGAACTGCTTACCAAAATCATCATCTCCAAGTTTTCCAACCATATGGACTTGAGCCCCCAGCCTCGATGCGGCAACTGCCTGGTTGAAGCCTTTTCCACCTGGATATATGCCGAATGATTGCCCAATAAGAGTTTCACCTCGAAGTGGACGACGTTCTGCCTTGATAACCAGATCCATCATAAAACTGCCAATGACGGTGATAGTGGGTTGTCGGCTTTTCATAAAAATCTCCTAAATTCAATATTTCGAAATAATGTCATTGTTGAAAAAAACTCATACTTGATTTTAATTAGTTATTAATTCATGCGGATCTGAGAGAACTGTTTTTCCAAGGCTTCCGCCTGGATGGTATTTTCCGAATGCTTGTCGGGAAAATCCACGCATATCAGCCAATGTTAGCGCCAGCGCATCCCCGATAGCAATGGTTACAGTTGTACTGGATGTTGGAGCTAATCCACGAGAGTCGGACTCCATCCTAACACCTGTATCAAGATGAACGGTAGCGGCTTTCGCCAGAGTGGAATCAGGTCGGCCGGTGATTGCAATCATCGGGCAGGCGAACTGTGTCAGGTGTGGAAGCAAGTTGGTGATTTCGGAAGTCTCACCACTGTGAGAGATCAGAATGAGAACATCTTCCTTTGTTATCATCCCCAGATCACCATGCATGGCTTCAACTGCATGGAGAAAGAACGAGGGTGTTCCTAGCGAAGCCAGAGTAGCTGCTATTTTCTTACCGACATGGCCAGATTTTCCTAAACCGATAATGATCACCCGGTTGTTCGAATTCAGAATTAGGTTGACAGCTTCAACAAAAGAATGTCCAAGCGATTCAGATATCAATTGAAGCGCATTAGCCTCCTGACTAAGGACCATTTTCCCGAAAGCCAGAATTTCATCGCTTGATGATTGTAGTGGTTTTGTGAATCCACTTGTTTTTGATTGGTCCATTATTGGTAACCTCAAAAAAATGAAAGATAATAGTAGTTTGTAATTATTGTCTGATAAGTTAGTACTTTGAACCAAGCATCAGATTTGGGTATTCCCGGATCAACCGGGAATACCCAAAGTAAGACGAAGGAGATTATTTGCCGCCGAACTGCTTGTACAAATCTGCAGCTTTATCTTTGGTAACTTCGCTGGTTTCGAGTACTACAGCACGGTCTGGGGTAGCGCCTTGCTCTAGTATTTTGACTGCCCAGTCAATTGCCTGAGCGCCGCCGGTCGGGTAAACATAAGTCACACTGAGGCGGCCTTCCATTACGGAGCGGATACCGCCATCTGGCGTAGGCAGGGCATCAATACCAATGACTATCTTCTTGCTCATGTCAATCTTGGCATTGGTAGCAGAGATGATGGCAGCTTCAGCCATTGGATCATTGTGGCCGTAGACAACATTGAAGGTCGGGTTGGCTGCAAACATTGCCTGAGATACAGGGATGGCTTTCTCACGGAGCCAATCCGCATTCTGGCTTGCAATGATTTTTACATCCGGGTTGCCGGCAATACCTTCGCGGAAACCGTCACCGCGTTCTTTTGCCGGGGTTGCGCCTTCCAAACCACGGATCTCCAGGACGTTGCAGGGAGCTAAACTATTATCTTTGCACCATTTGGCGGCAAATTCACCGGCTTTCTTGCCAATGAGTTTGTTGTCAGCGCCGATCCACATGCTGTATTTTTCGCCATTCACTTTACGATCGAGAACGATGACGGGAATACATTTATCATAGGCTTTTGCAACAACGTCGGTTAATGGAGCAGCTTCATTGGGGGAAATAATCAGTAGATCAATACCCTGTTGTAAGAAGTTCTCAACACCTGCAACCTGTTTTGCATTATCCTGGGCTGCATCAGCGAAAACAACTTCGAATTCAGGATGGGCAGCGGCTGCAAGGGCAATCTGATCATTCATTGCCTGGCGCCAGGGCTCGCCTTTGTTCGCCTGAGACATACCAATCAGGTATTTGTCTTTCTTCGCTGGGGCTGGGCAAGTGCTAGCAGCAGCGACAGGTGCGGCAGGTTCGGCAGCAACCGGGGCGGCTACTTCTTCTCCGCCAAATTTTTTGTACAAGTCGGCTGCGTTGTCTTTGGTAACTTCGATGGTTTCCAGGACTACAGCCCGCTCAGGTTTGGCGCCTTCTTCGAGGATTTTTGTCGCCCAGTCAATAGCCTGAGCGCCTCCAGTCGGGTAAACATATGTCACACTTAGGCGCCCTTCCATCACTGAGCGGATACCACCGTCAGGAGTAGGCAGCGCATCGATACCAACGACTACTTTCTTTGCAAGATCGATCTTGGCATTTCCAGCAGAGATAATGGCGGCTTCGGCCATCGGGTCGTTATGGCCGTACACCACGTTGAAGTCTGGATTGGCCGCAAACATAGCCTGAGAAACCGGGATGGCTTTCTCGCGTAACCAGTCTGCATTCTGGCTGGCGATGATTTTGACATCTGCATTTCCAGCCATACCTTCACGGAAGCCGTCACCGCGTTCTTGAGCGGGGGTGGCACCTTCTAATCCGCGGATCTCTAGCACATTGCAAGGCGCGAATGAATTTTCTTTACACCATTTGGCAACAAATTCACCGGCCTTCTTGCCGATGAGTTTATTATCAGCGCCGATCCACATAGAGTATTTTTCACCGTTGACTTTACGGTCGAGAACGATGACCGGAATACCCTTATCGTAGGCTTTGGCCACAACATCAGTTAATGGTGCAGCTTCGTTTGGAGAAATGATCAGTAGATCAATACCTTGCTGAATGAAATTCTCGACATCCGCCACTTGTTTGGCATTGTTCTGAGCTGCATCAGCAAAAACTACTTCAAATTCTGGATGAGCTTTAGCGGCAGCGGCAATTTGGTCATTCATTGCCTGGCGCCAGGGCTCGCCTTTATTCGCTTGAGACATACCGATTAGGAATTTATCTTTCTTGGCCGGTGCGGCTGGCGCTGCCGGTTCGGCAGGTGCGGCAGGTGCTGCAGGCGCTGCAGGTGCTGCCGGGGCGCAAGCCGCCAGGAGCATTCCTGAAACAACAAGAACTGCCGTCAGTATTGCGATAGAGCGTTGAAATTTGGAACTCATTATGTAGCCTCCTATAGATTTGTGAAACATGATTTTTTCCCTTACCCACGAATAGACAGGGTTGGGTTTTCAGCAAAACGAGGACCCTCTTCTTTATGCGGACAAAACAACCACCTCCTTTGATGTAAACGATTACAACAACTTCAAAGAACTACAGCGATAAACTCTCATTGATACTGGTATATATTTATCGCATCAGCTAATCGGACTGACGTTTTTGAGCCATCACGGCCAGTACAATTAACAATCCTTTTAAGATCAATTGGTATTCTGATTGGATATTGCGTAAACCGAGGATGTTATCCAGAATACTAAGAATGAGTGCTCCGATCATGGTACCAAGGACAGTGCCTGCTCCGCCAGACATGCTGGTGCCGCCGATAACAACGGCTGCAATTGCATTCAACTCGTAGCCGCTGCCGTCGATATGGCTTCCCTGATTAACAAGTGAGGCATGCAGCAAAGCTGCAAGCGAGGCAAGAAAACCACAAAGTGCAAAGACGATGATTTTAGTGCGGTGTACAGCCACACCAGAAAGGCGGGAAGCTGTTTCATTGCCTCCTACTGCAAAGATGTGCCGGCCAAAGCCGGTCTTTTTTAAGACTAGCGAGATAATAAGCCCAACACCGATGAAATAGAAAACCTGAACCGGAATGTCCAATCCTAACAAATTTACCGAACCGGCAAACATATCTTTGAAGGACTGCGGAGCTACGCCGGCACCCTGACCAAATGCCAGCGGAATAGCATACCCGCCAGACCAGAGTGAAGCAATTCCACGTGAAGCTGAAAGTGTTGCTAAAGTGATAATAAATGCCTGAATATTCAGCTTGGTGCTGATGATTCCGTTTATAAACCCGATGAACGCACCCATACTTAGGATAGTCAAGATAGTTGGAACAGTCTCCCAGCCGTTCCGCATCATTAATGCAGCCGCACCAACGGCACTAATTGCCAGTACGGCACCGACAGACAAATCAATCCCGCCGATGATGATAACCAGAGTCATACCAATAGCGATAATTCCGTTTTCTGAAGCAAAACGGACGATGTTAAGCAGGTTCTCCGGGTTTAAAAATATATAATGCCCATTTCGTACTGGAGAAAGTGCGGCCGATAATATCAGAATCCCGATTAACCCGAAATAACTTTGTGAACGAAGGATAAAGCGGCTGGCAGTTTTCCAGAAATCATTGGGTTTTACTATTTCCGGTTTGACTTGGATAGGGGAATTTTCCATTAATTTTCAAGCTCCTAAATTTGATGCAATTGGAGTGAATGCATTCTGACGTTTGGTAGCGGCTTCCATGATCATTTCCTGGGTGGCTTCATTTTTATTAAAGAGGCCTGTCAGTCGGCCTTCGCACAGTACCAGCACGCGGTCGCACATAGCAAGAATTTCCGGTAGTTCAGAGGAAGCCATAATAATACTGGCTCCCTGTTTCACCAATTTACCCATCAATGCGTAGATCTCGGCTTTGGCACCCACATCGATACCGTGAGTTGGTTCATCTAATAGAAGAATGTGTGGGCGGGTGAGCAAACATTTAGCAATGGCTACCTTCTGCTGGTTGCCCCCTGAGAGTTTATCCACTAACATATTCGTCGAAGGGGTTTTAATTCGAAGATTACTTACTGAATCTTGAATGGCCAGGTTTTCAGCCTTCTGCTGGATAAACTGGTAAATCAAAAATTTCTCCAGCGCAGCCAGAGTTATGTTGTTAGCAATCGACATTTTTAGAATCAAGCTTTGCGTCTTTCGGTCTTCGGTAACAAAAGCGAGTCCGGCTGCAATAGCTTCCTGCGGATTATTGAAACGATGTTCCACTTGATTCAGAATGATTTTTCCATGCATCCGTCCAGGTGGGTAAACACCAAAAAGGGATTCCAATAATTCAGTACGGCCAGCACCCATCAAACCGGCCACTCCCAGAATTTCGCCTTTGCGCAGGGTAAAGGAAATATCATGTAGAGACCTGCTACCTCGCCGGGAATCGGAAAGTAGGCCAAGCCCGTCGACTCGCAGCAGCACTTCGCCAATTTCTACAGTTTCTTTGGGGAACAGTTCATTAAGCGCGCGCCCAACCATCATTCGAATGAGTTCTTTTTGGTCAGTTTTTTGTGTAGTTTGAGTGCCGATGTAATTGCCGTCTCGCAAAACGGTCACTTGGTCGGAAATCTGGAATATCTCATCCAATTTATGGGAGATATAGATCATCGTTACCCCGGCTTCTTTTAATGTGCCAATTACCTTGAAGAGCCTTTTGATCTCGGTTTCACTAAGGGCTGAAGTGGGTTCATCCAATATTAGCAGACTGGCATTCAGACTAAGGGCTTTGGCAACTTCAACTAATTGCTGCTCGCCCATCCGTAGGCCACGCACTCGTTGATCTGGTTGGATGATCAGATTGAGCCGTTCCAGCAAAACAGTTGCTGCAGCCCCCATCTTTTTGGTATCTAACATCCCGTATGCTGTGTATATTTCACGTCCCAAGAAAATATTTTCGGCTATTGTCAACTCTGGGATCAAATTCAATTCCTGATGGATGATAGCAATCCCATGCTGCTGGGCGTCATGTGGACTGTGCAGTACCAGTCGTTTCCCGTCCATGTGGATTTCACCTTCATATTCTGTATAGACGCCGCTCAATATTTTCATAAGAGTCGATTTGCCAGCGCCGTTTTCACCAATCACTGCATGAACTTCCCCGGTCTGAACTTGAAAGGAAACATCCTGAAGGGCACGAACACCAGGGAAACTTTTGCTTACCGATTTTATTTCGAGCATATGCTTTCGGATTCCTTTAGCAATGAAGAAGGTGAATGTGGATTGTTGTTAGAGAGTTTTGGGTAGTTTTTATGGCTGCCACTGGAAGCTCGAATCATTAACTGGGTTTCTAATACAACATGGCGGTAGGGTCGGTCAGGTTCGCGCAACCGGTCCAGCAGTAATTGGGCTGCAGCAATACCTAATTCATAGGTGGGCTGGGCGACAGCCGTTAACGGTGGCTGTAGCGAAGTAGCCCAAGGCATATCATCAAAGCCGACCACGGCGATTTGATCAGGAATCATTAAGTTGCGTTCGTGAATAGCTTGCAATGCACCCAGTGTCATCAAATTATTTGCAACAAGCACTGCGGTGGGTGGTTCGGGTAGATCTAAAAGGGTTTGAATAGCTTGATACCCGCCAGGCTGTCTGAAATCACCATACTGAATGAGATCGTCTGACCGCACCAGGTTACGCATTTGCACTGCTTCTTCATACCCCTTAAGACGTTCGCGTGCGGTGCTAAGTTGAGATGGGCCGCTGATTAGACCAATGCGTTTGTGACCAAAGTCAGATAGGTGCGAAATGGCGCTATAAGCTCCTCGCGAGTTGGTAACGGAAACGACATCCATGCTGAGTTGTTCAGGGGTACGGTCGATGCCGACCAAAGGAGTGCGGCTTTTAAGCAGTTGGTGGTATGACTCGGAATCCGAGCGGGTGGTGGCCAGAATGATGCCGGCAACGCCTTCCGACCGCAGGGTGGAAAGATGATCCTTTTCACGCTTGGGGTCCTCATCTGAATTGCACAACAGAAGGATGAAATCAGCTTCGACTAACACCTTTTCAATTCCGCGCATCACGCTTGTAAAAAAGGGATTTTGAATATCCGAAATAACAACTCCTATAGTTTGAGCAGTCCGTTTGCGCAAATTTCGAGCGGCGCGGTTTGGAAGGTAATCCAGCCTGCGGACAGCATCCCGCACACGATCATTTAATTCCTGGCTAACCCCGCTGCTTTCATCAAGAACTCGGGAGACCGTTGCTGTGGAGACGCCAGCAAGGTCAGCCACCTGCTTGATAGTAGGCTGCTTACTTATATCAAAGTTTTGGACGGTATCAGACTTACGACGCTCCATACAATTAGACCTTTTTGTAACTGGCGAAAAAATGTAAACGTTTACTTACATACTAAGATATTAGAGGTTCTTGGCAAACAAGTCAATAGGATAAATGTAATCAATATATTGGACGAAAGTCACATAATATCAAAATATTCAAAGATAATCTGCAATTACTTGCCAAAAATAAATAGAAATCATTAAGCGTAAGCAATAATTATTTCGAATTGTGTAAACCATTACAATTTTGGTTCTTTATTTCTCATCGGCATCGATATATTGACCACAAATTGGAAAGAGGAACCATTCTTTATCGGGTTTGGAGGTTAGTCATAAAGACCAACTCTTTCAATTTATTGAAGCTGGCGATTTTCAATTACAATACCGAATACAAAAATAATTCCACATGATATTTGATAGTTTTTGAAGGCAACTGACGGGTACTCTTAGCCCAATCAATCCTATGGCTAATGATGCGAAACCTCGATTTTATGAATTGCCCTTGCAGGAACGCAGCAAAACACTGCGCGAGCAAACCGGCCTGACAGAAACGGAAATGGATGCGCTTACCGGTCTTTCCGGTCTGACGCCCGCTGCCGCCGACAAGATGGTGGAAAATGCTGTGGGCGTGTTCAGCCTGCCGATAGGTATTGCGCAGAATTTTCTGGTGAATGGCCGTGAAGTATGGGTTCCGATGGTGGTGGAAGAACCATCCGTGATAGCCGGAGCTTCCTTTATGGCAAAACTGGCACGTGCTGGCGGCGGTTTCTTTTCCACCACGGATGAGCCTCGCATGATTGGCCAAATGCAGATCCTTGATCTGGATGACCCGGTTAGCGCCCAGCTGAAGCTGTTGGAACACAAACAAGAACTGTTATCAGAAGCGGCGCAAATTGACCCGATATTGCAACAGTTGGGCGGCGGTCCGCGCGACCTGGATGTACACCTGATTGAAGACAGTCCCATCGGTGCATTCCTGGTGCTGCACCTGATCATGGATGTGCGCGACGCCATGGGCGCCAACGCCGTCAACACCGCCTGCGAACGGCTCGCCCCGCAGGTGGAAGCCATCAGCGGGGGACGGGTGCATTTACGCATCCTATCCAACCTGGCGGACCAGCGCCTGGCGCGTGCACGGGTTACCATCCCTACGGAAACACTATCCTTCGACGAATACGATGGAAATCAAGTACGTGACCGCATCATTGAAGCCTGGGCGTTTGCCGCGGTTGACCCGTACCGCGCGGCAACACACAACAAAGGCATCATGAACGGTGTTGACGCGGTAGTGATTGCCACCGGTAACGACTGGCGCGCTGTGGAAGCCGGGGCACACGCCTATGCCGCCCGCAGCGGACGCTACACCAGCCTGTCTACCTGGGGGCACGGCGCGGATGGCAGCCTGACTGGATCACTCGAAATGCCAATGGCTGTTGGAATAATTGGCGGGGCTACCCGCGTGCACCCGGGCGCGAAAGCCGCTGTCAAATTGCTGGGTGTGCAAACCGCCTGCGAATTGGCCGGAATCATTGCTGCAGTGGGACTGGCGCAAAACCTGGCCGCCCTGCGCGCGCTGGCAACCGAAGGCATTCAACGCGGGCACATGAGTTTGCACGCCCGTCAGGTAGCTGCGGCCGCCGGGTCTGAAGGTGACATGATTGATCTTGTATCCAGGCAATTAGTTCAAGAAAAAACTGTCCGCTCTGACCGGGCTGTGGAGATATTGAAGGAGTTGAAGAATTGACCCTTAATCTTTGAATAAATTGCCAGACCGGTGGGTGAGGCAGCCCGGTGGGTGAGGCAGCCCGGTGGGTGAGCTTGTCGAACCCTGCCTGCACCGCACCGCTTTTGGGTGCAGAGGTCGAACCTACAATAACTCGCGAGATTATTACTGAACACCATTAATGGAGACACCATGACCGAAAACCATGTGCATAAAAATGGATTACTAAAAACCGACCGACCGGTGGGCATCATTGGGTACGGCGCGTATGTTCCGCGCTACCGTCTACCGGCTGCTGAAGTCGCCCGTGTGTGGACAGGCGGCGAAGGCGGCACTCCCGTCAAAGAGAAATCCGTCCCCGGGCTGGACGAAGACGTGATCACCATGTCGATTGAAGCCGCCCGCAACGCTCTGGCACGCGCCGGGATCAATCCTTTCGAATTGCGCGCTGTGTGGGTCGGCTCGGAATCGCACCCGTATTCTGTAAAACCATCCGGTACTATTGTGGCAGAAGCTATCGGCGCCACCCCGGCAGTATCGGCTGGCGACTGGGAATTTGCCTGCAAAGCCGGCACTGAAGCCTTGACGGCTGGTATGGGCATGGTCGGTTCGGGGATGGCAAAATATATTATGGCCATCGGCATGGACACCGCCCAGGGGCGGCCGGGTGACGCACTGGAATACACCGCGGCGGCAGGTGGAGCAGCCTACATCCTCGGTCCAGCGGACG
>JBAWYZ010000021.1:0-16879 GCA_037143255.1 Leptolinea sp.
AGGTGACGCCGTTTTAAAATATACCTTCTGGTCCACGGAAGCGTTGACGCTGCCTTTCGCGGGCAGTTTCCACCCGGTTTTGAATAACAGACGAGGGCTCGCCTAATCGGTTGCTGGATAGTTTTTCGTATTCCACCCGCGGAACTTGAATATGAATATCAATGCGGTCCAAAAGCGGGCCAGAGATGCGTTTTTGATATTTGGTGACCGTAGAATCGGAGCAGGTACAGGCGCGCACCGGATCACCATAATAGCCGCACGGACACGGATTCATCGCCCCGATCAGCTCGAAATTCGCCGGAAAGGTCAACGACCCATTCGCGCGGCTGATGGTAACCACTTTGTCTTCAATCGGCTGACGCATCACTTCGAGGACGCGTTGCCCAAATTCAGGCAATTCATCCAGAAACAATACGCCGCGGTGAGCCAGTGAAACTTCGCCCGGGTGGGGAATATGCCCACCTCCGACCAACCCGGCATGGCTGATGGTGTGATGTGGCGATCGAAACGGTCGCGAACGGATGAGCGGGACGTCCGGCGGCAGGGCATCTGCTACAGAATAAATCCGCGTGACATCCAGGGCTTCGTCAATGGTCATTTTTGGGAGGATGGAAGGTAGCGCCCGAGCCAGCAAAGTTTTGCCGGAACCGGGAGGACCAATCATCAAAACATTATGACCGCCGGCTGCTGCCACCTCCAGCGCCCGTTTGGCATGTTCCTGGCCTTTGATCTCGCTGAAATCGGAGCCAATCATCACATCGATATCTTCGGGATTGATGGAGGGAGTGATTTCCAGGTGAATTTCTCCACGCAGGTACATCACCAGTTCAGTGAGGGAATTGACCGGGATTACTTCCAGGTTGGGGATGAGGGCTGCTTCGGCGGCATCTCCGGCTGGTACAAAAACGCGCTTGAAATTATTCTGGCGGGCCGTAGCGGCCATTGGCAGCAAACCGCGCACATGTCGGACAGCGCCATCCAGTGAGAGTTCCCCGATCACCAGGCTATCTTTCAACAGTTCCGCATCTAATTGTCGGGTGGCTGCCAGAACACCCAGGGCGATCGGTAAATCATACGCCGGGCCTTCCTTGCGAACGGAGGCTGGCGCCAGGTTGACAGTGAGCGCCCGGCGGGGATAGCTGAACCCGGCATTACTAACGGCCGAGCGCACCCTTTCGCGGCTTTCCTGGACGGCGGCATCCGGTAGGCCGACGATGACCATCTTCGGCAGACCCGGTCCGGTATCGACTTCGACTTCAACAATGACCCCTTCGAGGCCGATTACCGCACAGGAAAATATTCGCGCTAGCATGAATGTAGTTTAGTTTTCCTTGAACAAAATGTCAATCAAAAATTCAGCATTCCTTCAAATGGCTTTTGAGATTGCCGGGTCAAGCTGCTTGCGCAAAAATATAATAAATTTTCGATTATTTCGTTTAAATATTAATTTCGTGAGTAATTCAAAATAGTGAAAGATATAAGAACTTTCAGTAGGTTTAGCCTGCCAGCCGTTTGCGCCAATCTAAAAACCACTCATAGCGAAGGGGCGCCGCTGTTTTGAGGATTTCTGGGTGCAGTACAGCCAGCCGGAAGCTTTCAGCAAAGTCTTCAGCCGGGCCGAAAGTACGGCCGTACGGAGTGGGATTCAATTCCAGTCTCTGCGACCGCATGGCAACCTCGTAACCGCGTGAATAGAAACGCGGCAGGCACAAATCCGGTTCGCCGCCAATGTACCGGACCAGCTCATCCGCCGGTCCGCCGCCGAAAATGGATGCCATTCCGTGCGCTCCAAGAGAATTGTCCAGTATATGCGCCATTTCATGTACAGCCGTCTCCTTCGAAATAGTTCGGGGATCGATGTAGACAGTCTGAAACTCGACATGGTGAAAACCGGCTTTTCTCCACAGGAAGTTGGAAGATTTCCAAAAAATTGTGCCTATTCGGTGATTCAAAAACTCAATTGGGATGCGCCTATTGTCATCACCATTCAGCAGCCAGATATGAATGGCGCTGGCAGCAGCGCTGAGTACATCTAGCGCCGCGTTAGGAAATTCGATTGACGTTGCCCAGCAATATTCATTCTCAAGAATTTCCTGTTGGGCGTTCTTCATGATATTAAATATAAAGGCGACGGTTACAACTCCGCCGCCTTAATTGGTTTGATTTTTTAGTAGGAAACAATCCGAGGCAGAGTTTTTGCCTCTGCAATCCAGCCTTCCACCATTTGTTGGGTGGGAACGCGACGCACGAGTTTCTTTTCGGTATTAACCTCAACCATTTTCTCGGTCAGGTTATCAGCCCGACGCTTGGAGAGCTCGACAACCGTATCAACTCCAGCAGCTTCCAATAAATCAGAGTATTCAGAACCGATACCTTTGATGCGATACAGGTCGGCGCGGTTTACCCATTCCAGAATTTTGTGTTCATCAATGCCAGTTTGCTTGGCAACATCTTCACGGCCTTTTTTGGTTGCGGCTTGCTCCAGAAGAGCTTCAACAGTGTTTATCCCCATTGCATGCAATTTCTTGGTGAACACTTCACCAATCCCTTCAATATCGATTATTGCGGTCATAAAACTCCTTTCAAATCCATTTGGTTTATTTGAAAATATTACTTATCGAATTATAGTAAATATTTAAGGAAAGTACAATAGAAAGTACAAATTGGTTGTCAACTCTGGGTGTATGCCTTAGAATCAAAACAAAAGGAGATTTTTACCATGACTTGTAAATGCGAAGAAAAACAAGTAATTTCTGCAGCAAAAGCGCCAAAAGCGCTTGGTCCATATTCGGCCGCCATCAAGATCAACCATTTTATTTATTGTTCCGGGCAAACCGGACTGGACCCTGCCACCAATCAACTGGTTGAAGGTGGTGTGGAGGCTCAGACACGGCAGGTTCTAACAAATATCAAAAATGTTTTGGAGTCAGCCGGTACTGATTTGGCTCATGTGGTAAAAACCACAGTATTTATAATGGATATGTCTGATTTTCAGAAAATGAATGCTATTTATGGTGAATTCTTTACGGAGAATTATCCAGCTCGTTCGACCATTCAAGTTGCCGGGCTGCCAAAAAGCGGTCTGATTGAAATTGAAGTGGTTGCCTATGATCCAACGTGTGAATGCGATGGTGGCTGTGATTGTGAAGAAGGCAGCGCGGAAGATTGTTGCTGTGGTGGGAATAAGGATAAGTAGGGTTTTATGACAGATGAGCTGGTGCTGTTGGTGGATGATGAACCAAATATCATCCAACTGGCCCGAATGTATTTGGAGCGGGAAGGTTATAAAGTTATATCCGCTGCAGATGGAAAAACAGCGCTGGATACCATCCGCATAAAAAAGCCAAATCTGGTTGTGTTGGATATTATGCTGCCAGAATTGGATGGCTTGGAAGTCTGCAAACGGCTTCGGCGAGAGAAGAATAACATTCCAGTCATCATTTTGACTGCTCGGGATGATGATATAGATAAGATCCTCGGGCTGGAACTGGGCGCAGATGATTACATGACCAAACCGTTTAACCCGCGTGAGTTAACAGCCAGAGTCAAGGCTATCTTGCGCCGGGCTGAACGGTTTGGGAAAGAAGCGACCGGGGAACTGCTCCGCATTGGTAACCTGATAATCGATCCCGCCCGCCGTGAAGTTTCCTTGGGAGAAAAGACCTTGCAACTGCGTACCCAGGAGTTCGAAGTATTATGGGTGCTTGCCAAAAATCGCGGTCTAGTGCTCTCGCGAGAAAAATTATTAAATTTAGCCTGGGGTTTTGAATATTTCGGGCAAACGCGAACGGTGGACGTGCATATAGCGCAATTGCGTTCTAAGATAGAGGGCAGCAATGTGCATATCGAAACAGTGACCGGCATCGGCTACAAATTAACAACCTGATGTTTGCATCGATTCGAACTCGACTCTGGTTAAGTTATTTTTTGGTTATTTTCGCAATCATTCTGGGCGTGATGGGTTCCATTTTTGCAACCATCAGCCGGAATCCATTTTTTTACCGTCAACCGATTTTTCTGTTGCGGACGAGCGAGGCTGCTCTGGCTAATAAGTTAGAAACCAGCGTACCGCTCAACCTGGAAAAAATTCAAGCTATTCTGGAGCGGCAAGCTAGATTGGATAACTTGCGCTTCGCAGTTGTTGACAAAAATGGGCAGGTAATTATTGACAGTAATAAGGAAACTGCCCCTCCCATCCCACTATTTTCCTCGCCGCCAGTAGTTACTGGATCAGACCCGATTTCATTTGATACTTTTCGCGATAAAGAAGAGACGGTCTGGTTATACATTCTTCGTCCACTAAACGAAAATACCTACCTTTTGGCGGCATCAAAACGAAATCACCTGGATTTTGGCATAATTTTTCGCGATGATATTATCGGACCTATGATGCGCACAAGCCTGGTTGCTCTTGTTTTGGCTTTTATTCTCGGAATGTTTATGTCAGCATGGATTGGTAATCCGTTGAAGCGTCTTGCGGATGGCGTCCGGCAGATTGAGCGCGGTAGCTACCCGGTCTTACGAAAAGAAGGCCCGCGCGAAGTTCAAGAATTGGCTGAATCTTTCAATCAAATGAGTAGCCGGGTGCAGCAGACAGAAGAATCTCAGCGGGACTTTTTGGCTAATGTATCCCATGAATTAAAAACGCCGCTCACATCCATCCAAGGTTTTGCTCAATCCATTTTGGATGGCGCTGCCAGTTCAGCACAAGATTTGCATCAGGCGGCTGATATTATTTATACTGAAGCAGCCAGAATGCACCGGCTAGTAATTGATCTGCTGACATTGTCAAAATTGGAAGATGGTACGGCTAATCTGCAATATTCCCCCGTCAACCTTTCCGACCTCGTTGAGCAAGTTGGCGAGAAAATGCAGCCTCAAATACATTCTGCCGGATTAACTATCAAGCGGGAGATAGAGCCGTTTCAATTCGTTATTGGAGATACGGATCGGTTGGCACAGGTTTTTACCAATTTGGTGGATAATGCTATAAAATTTACCCCCAGTGGTGGCAACATCACTTTGAGAGTGCAGGCAGAGCAAACCACAATTCTGGCTAGTGTGTCCGACACAGGTGCGGGAATACCCGCCCAGGAGGAAGCCCGTATCTTTGAGCGTTTTTATCAAGTGGATAAATCCCGCCGGGGTGGTTCCAGCCGTGGGATTGGGTTAGGATTATCGATTGCCCGGCAGATCATTCTCTCTCAAAAGGGTGAAATTTGGTTAAAAAGCGAGCCAAATAAGGGAAGTACGTTTTTCATTCGCCTCCCATCCAATAACAAACCCACGCTAAGGGTATCAAAGATAGCGCAATGATCAAAATTTCTATCATTATTCCCTGTTTAAATGAAGACAAAACGATTGGAAATGTTTTGCAGGCAATCTACTTGCAGCAGTATCCAAAAGAATTTCTGGAAGTTGTGTTGGCGGATGGCGGTTCGATTGACCAAACCCTTTTGAAAATTGAAGGTTTTAAAAATCAACATCCAGACTTATCTATAACATTGATTAATAATCCGCTTCGGCATATTCCGGCAGCCCTCAACCGGGCGATTTCGACGGCCAGAGGGGAAATAATTATCCGCATGGATGCGCACTCACTCCCCAGGCCGGATTATGTTCAACGCTGTGCGCAGGCATTGCTGGAGGGGAAAGGCGAGAATGTTGGTGGAAAATGGGAAATATTACCCGGCGCAAATACCTGGATTGCCCGGGGAATAGCGATTGCGGCTTCCCATCCGCTAGGCGTTGGGGATGCCCGCTACCGAATTTCCGGGCAGGCCAGCTCGGTTGATACTGTTCCGTTTGGCTGCTATTATCGAAGCTTATTTGATCGGATCGGTTTCTTTGATGAAACTCTACTGACAAATGAAGACTATGAGTTTAATACCCGCATCCGTCAGAATAATGGAACTGTATGGTTTGACCCAGAGATTATTTGTCAGTATTTTGCACGCCCCACCCTACAAGAATTAGCCATCCAATACTGGCGCTATGGGTTTTGGAAAGCAAAAATGGTAAAGCGTTATCCAACTACAATTAAGCTGAGGCAGGTGCTTCCTCCCCTTTTTGTTGCCTCACTGATTGGATTGTTGGGTCTGGGGTTATTTATCTCACCTGTTCTTAGCTTGTTATTAACAGTTTTTTTATTATATGTGGGTATAATCAGCGTGGCATCGATCCCTGCGGCAATAAAAGGAAAGGATGCTGCCCTGGTAGTCATTATCCCAATGGCGATAATGACAATGCATTTCACCTGGGGAACTGGTTTTCTTATCAGCCTGGCTGCTAAATAGGATAGAGATTTACCTGATTTGCGCATGAATATACCTCGCACACTTCGCCCGCTCCGCTGGCGACTAAAACCGGCAGAACGCCGATTAATACTCATCATGGGTGACCTGGCCATGTCTTGGATTGGGCTGGTGGTATCTCTATATTTTTGGTCACAGAGAGATCAATGGCTTAACTTCTCGCTGGAGTTTTTTAAAGTTCGGCCGGCTACCTGGTTTTATTTCCTCCCGATTTTTTGGATACTCTTAATCGTCGAACTATATGATATTCGCCGGGCAAGCCGGCGAAATGACACTATTCGCGGTGTGGGGATTGCGGCCGCTATTAGTTTTGCTATTTATCTCCTCGTCTTTTTCTTTTCCGAACCTAATTCACTTCCCCGAATTGGTGTTGCCGGGTTTATTATTGCGACCTCTGTTTTAACAATTATCTGGCGTTTGATTTACATTGATGTGTTTACAGCCCAACAATTCATGCGGCGGGTGCTCATCGTCGGCGCTGGCCGCGCTGGAGCAACACTTGTACAGGCGCTTTCAAAAGTGAAACCGCTTCCGTTTCATATTGTAGGCTTTGTAGATGATGGAGCTGAAAAGCAAAGACAAATTATCGAAAAACTGCCTATTCTTGGAACAGGCAGCGATCTTCTTGAAATAATTGAAGCAGAGAATATTTCTGATTTAATTTTTTCGATTAGCGGTGAAATGAATCAAATTCTCCTTCAGAATCTTTTGCAAGCAGAAGAGCGCGGTGTCGAAATCACAACCATGCCGATAGTCTATGAAGATCTGCTGGGAAGAGTCCCTATCATGTTGTTGCAATCGGATTGGATACTGCGTTCTTTCGTAGACCAGGCGCATGCCGGTGGTTTTTATGAAGTAGTAAGAAGGTTAATGGATATTCTGGGTGGGCTGGTTGGCCTTGGTATCCTTCTTATCTGTATGCCGTTTATTGCTCTCGCGATTCTTTTTGATAGCGGACGCCCGGTTTTATTTTCTCAAAACCGATTAGGAATGAACGGACAAGTTTACCGGATCACAAAATTTCGGACGATGCGGCAGGATGCGGAAAAAGACGGGAAAGCCATTATGGCTGTTGAAAATGATGATCGGGTAACAAAAGTCGGGCGGTTTCTCCGAAAATCACACCTGGACGAACTGCCCCAGTTTTTGAGTGTTTTTCAAGGAACCATGAGCCTTGTTGGACCGCGCTCTGAACGGCCCGAACTGGTAGATATGTTGCAGGAACAAATTCCATTTTACCGCGCGCGTTTGTTTGTCAATCCGGGATTGACGGGGTGGGCACAGGTGAATTACGGTTATGCTTCAACAATTGAGCATACGATTGTAAAATTGGAATATGATCTTTATTACATTAAGCACCGCAATCTATTGTTAGACATTTTAATTATCCTACGGACGGTCGGGGCTGTCTTTGGATTACGAGGACAATAATGAAGTCGCGTCCAAATATTCGAAATCGCTATGTGTTAATAGCTGATGTTTTACTGGTAGTCGTCTCGGTTTTGGGCAGTTATGTTTTACGGCTCGAATTAGGAGCTGCATTTTCATTCTATCTTCCATCTGCTTACTGGATGATATGCACTGCCCTAATCATTAAACCCCTCATTTATTACTATTTCCGTCTGTATCAGCGCATGTGGATCTATGCCTCTGTACAGGAATTAAAACTGATCCTTGCGGCAGTTACTGCTGCATCAGTTCTACTTTCTGTGGTCATGGTTAGTTTCTTTAACCTGGGCTTTTTCACCGGTTTTCCGCGGTCAGTATTAATCATTGACTGGTTAATTTCTGTTTTGCTGGTCGGCGGCCTACGTTTCACAATTAGACTTTTATCAGAAAGCATGAGCCAGCAAGCTGGTTTGTCTGCAATTGGAAAGACCAAACGAGCGGTAATCATTGGCGCCGGTGATGCAGGCGCTCTGGTGGTTCGCGAACTGCAAAAGAATCCACAAATCAATCTGATTCCGATTGGATTTTTGGATGATAACTCGGCTAAATTCAAACAGCAAATTCACGGCATCCAGGTTATTGGAAGGTTGAAAGACCTGGCAAAAGTTTTGGATAACCACAGAGTGGATGAAGTTATCATTGCCATCCCCAGCGCTCCGGGTAAAGTTATTCGTCTGGTTACGGATGTTTGCCGACTGAAAGCAGTCCACTTCAGGACAATGCCCGGAATTTACGAATTATTGGGCGGCACGGTGAATGTCAACCGGTTGCGTGAAGTAGATATTACTGATCTTCTACGCCGGGAACCGACCCGCATAATGGATGAACAGATCGGTAAAACTGTTGGCGGCAGGATTGTGCTGGTCACTGGCGCCGGCGGTTCTATCGGCTCTGAATTGTGCCGTCAAATAGCCCGCTGGGGGCCGGCTGAACTAATCTTATTGGGTCACGGAGAAAATAGTATATTCGAGGCTTACCTGGAATTGCAGGAAAGATTTCCATCCATGCCAATTCGACCGGTTATCGCAGATGTGCGCGATAAGGAACGGCTCAAACGAATCTTTGCCATATTCCATCCGCAAGTGGTATTTCATGCAGCGGCGCATAAACATGTTCCGCTGATGGAAGGGAACGTGGAAGAAGCAGTAACTAATAATGTAGAAGGCACACGAAACCTGGTTCAAGTTGCGGTGGAATATGAGGTGGAGCGGTTGGTGATGATTTCCACTGACAAGGCCATTCGGCCAGCTAATGTAATGGGAGCGTCCAAACGGCTGGCCGAAATGACAGTTGTTGATGCCGCAGAACGATATGGGCGGGATTTCTGTGTGGTGCGGTTTGGAAATGTGTTGGGCAGCCGCGGCAGTGTTGTTCCGCTTTTTAAACGCCAAATTGCGCGGGGCGGCCCGGTAACCATTACTCACCCGGATATGAAACGCTATTTTATGACCATCCCTGAAGCGGTTTACCTGGTTTTACAGGCTGCATCTATGGGAATTGGTGGAGAAACTTACGTTTTGAATATGGGTGAACAGGTGCGTATTTTAGACCTGGCAGAAGATTTAATTCGCCTTTCTGGTTTAGTACCAGGCCGGGATATTGAAATAGTATTTACTGGAATACGCCCAGGAGAAAAAATAAGTGAAGATCTCTGGGACGGCGGTAACGCTTTTGCCCGAACACTTCATCCGGATATTTTCCAATTAGATGGAAATGAAGACATGCGGGGCGAGATTTTGAAAAAATCTATTGATGAAATTATCCGTTTGGCTCGGGAAGGGGATCACCAGGCTGTATTAGGCATGATGGATGATGTAATTCCCGGCGCTTCTGTGCGCAGTCAGCCGCCACCTGAATTAATGTCTATTGACTAATGGCAATACTGGATTGTGCCGGGTGGGCGAAATTTCTGGAAAAATGGCCGGAAACTCATCTCCTGCAAACTTCTGCCTGGGGAGAGTTGAAATCTGATTTCGGCTGGCAAGCTTTGCGCGTGGCTAATCATGAAGCCGGGGCGCAGGTCCTATTTCGCAGGTTACCCTTAGGTTTTACTCTGGCATACATCCCAAAGGGGCCGGTTGGAGATAATTGGAAAAATTTATGGCCGGAAATTCACACAGTGTGCAAAGAACATAATGCTGTATTCCTGCGGGTTGAGCCGGATGGTGAAGAGTTAGAAGCGGATGAAGTATTGCAGCACATGAAAGGTTTCATAGCGGTTGAAGAACCGATTCAGCCTCGGCAGACGATCATCGTAAACCTGACGGAGTCTCCTGAGGAATGGCTGGGGAGAATGAAGCAGAAGACCCGCTACAATACTCGCCTGGCAGAAAAGAAGGGCGTTCAGGTAAAACAGACCCAAGATTTTTCGACCTTCGAAAAATTAATGGAAACCACCGGTCAAAGGGATGGTTTTGGGGTGCATACGAAAGTGTATTATCAGAAGGCTTACGAAGTGTTTTCTAAGGAAAATAAAGTTGCTTTGCTTCAAGCTGAATATGAAGGAAAGCCGCTCGCAGCCCTGATGGTGTTTTATCATGGCAAGCGGGCGTATTACCTGTACGGCGCCTCAGGGGATGAAGAACGCCAACGCATGCCGACTTACCTATTGCAATACGAAGCTATGCGTTGGGCGGCTGAAAGAAATTGCACAGAATATGATCTTTGGGGGATTCCGGATGCACCGGAAGAATACCTTGAAAATCATTTCGAGGAACGCTCGGATGGGCTTTGGGGGGTTTACCGATTCAAACGTGGTTATGGTGGGAGAATTGTCCGCAATATTTGTGGATTTGATTATGTCTATAACTCAATCCTCTATCGGATTTTACGCTGGCGGATGCAGAAAACTCGCGAGACGGATGCCGGATGAATTCTGCTGATTGGGATTCTATTATCGGAAGCTTACCGGGGGTGACATTTCTTCAAACCAGCCAATGGGCGGAAATCAAACTCCCAAATGGCTGGGTATCCGATAAGAAAACCTGGGTAGCTCAAGATAAATCGGTTTTTGCAGCAGCAATGGTTCTTACCCGCTCTCTTCTAAAACTGCCGGTTTCTGTAGCCTATGTACCGCGCGGGCCGCTGGTTGACTGGCGAAATTCTGACCAATACCAACAGGTTCTTTCAGAGTTGATTGTTATTGCCAGATCAAAAAAGGCAATATATCTGAAAATTGATCCGGATTTGACGGTTGGCAGAGGTATTCCGAATACTGAAACCGACCAACCAGACCAGATCGGATTATCTGTTCAGGAATATTTGCAAAATTCTGGCTGGATGTTTTCACAAGATCAAATCCAATTCCGGAATACGGTGGAAATTGATTTGCAATCATCTGAAGAATCGATCCTGGCGAGGATGCATCAGAAAACCCGTTACAACATTCGGCTGGCTGAACGGAAGGGCGTCAGGGTTTCTGAAGCGGCGAAAACCGATTGGGATTTGATATATCGTATGTATGCCGAAACAGCAACTCGCGATGAATTTGTTATTCGTGGCTGGGATTATTACGAGCGTGTTTGGAATACTTTGACTCAGGGTAGTATGGCGACATGCTTGAAAGCCGAAATTGAAGGCGACCTGGTTGCTGCAATTTGGGTGGTGGGATTTGGCAGAAAGGCGCATTACCTGTACGGGATGTCGAGTTCGCTGCATCGTGACTGCATGCCCAATCATCTGCTGCAGTGGCGGGGTATGCAGCTAGCGAAAAGTCAGGGGCGGGCGGTATATGATATGTGGGGCGCTCCAAATGAATTCTCTTCGGAAGAACCTTTGTCTGGTGTTTTTCGCTTTAAGCACGGCTTTGGCGGCGAAGTAATCCGTACTATCGGCGCAATGGATTATCCTATTCGGCCGAATTTGTATCACTTGTATACTGTAATTCTTCCAAGATTACTAGATATCATGCGCAAACGCAGTCGAAAACAAACCCGGCAGGTTTTAGCTACCTGATAAATCAGGGTACTGGTTTCCAATCAGGCTGGTAGGCTTTTTCACTGGCTGGCGATAGTGGCTCCAATCCAATGCCTTTTTGCGTGATGCGATAAACCCTCTGAATGCCTTCAATATTTGAATCGATGAGAATCCAATTACCATCTGTAGAATAATCCGGATTGTAGGCGAGACTTAATCGCGGATTGAGAATGAATTCAGTAGTTCCTGCATCCTCGACTTTTCGGGATGCCAACCTGAACGAATTTGTCTGGCTGTACACTATTTCGCTGCTGTTCGGCGACCAATCTGGGGTAAAGGCAGCGCCATTAACCATAACAGAGAACTCCCTGGCATTGCTGCCGTCACTTTTCATTAACCATACTTGAGACGGGCCGGTTCGGGTAGAACTGAATGCAATGGTTTTTCCGTCTGGTGACCAGGCCGGCTGGCGGTTGGCATTGCTGGTCTGAGTGAGTTGCGTAGTCTTTTCACTGGCCGTATCGAATAGGAAGATTTGAGGAAATTTACTTCGGAGAGATGTAAAAGCGATGCTGGAACCATCCGGAGACCAGGCAGGGTCGAAATCACCGCCGGGAAGGGATGGCAGCGGGGTGATGTTTCCACCCTCAATTGTCAGAATAAAAAGACCAGAACCAATGTATGGTTCGGGTTTTCCCATCAACTGCTGTTTTGTAGGGCATGGTGATGTGAAGATCAGCCGCTTCCCATCCGGCGACCAATTGGGTTGGCAGGCGCCTTCCTGAATATTGGTCAGTTGGCGGGTTTCGGCGAATTCTGTAAATCCGAGAAAGATTTGTGGCAGGCCGGTTTTTTCAGAAACATAAGCAAACTCACCGGTCCCGCCGCCCAGGGGGGTTGGGAGAATGTTTTGCGGTGCGGAAGTGGTTTCCGTTGGTATATTGACGGGCTGCAGTGTCGGTTGCTGAACTGGTTTGGAATTTATTGCCTGTGTTTTAGTTGCAGAAACCTGTATGGATGAATCGGTTGAAGCCGCAGGTGGATTCGAAATAGGTTTCTGGGTATCCACTTGCGGTGGCAACAAGAAGACAAAAGCAGCAATCGCAAGCGTCCCAATACCGGCTAACCCGATAATAATCGGCAAGAGCCGCTTTTTGTGCATTCCGACTTTTTCAGTACGCAAGTTACGGGTTTTATTAGCTGAAACTGAAGGTTGATCTTTTTGGATAGCGGATAGTGCATCCAAAAATGCCTGAATTTCAGGATAACGATCATCAGGGTTGATGGCTAGCGCCCGTTCAAGGCAAGTGATCATATCTACTGGAAGGCGGGAGGATGCCAGTTTTCGTTCAGAGATTTGGTTTTTACCAGAAGCGCGCGTGAGTGCATCCGGCAGTAGTAAAGATGTAAGAGCGAAATACAGGGTTGCCGCCAATCCATACTGATCAGAGCGGGCATCTGCCAGGTTGTTATATTGTTCAGGGGCGGCAAAACCTGGCGTTAAACCTTGCTCACCCGTTGGCGGCCTAGTTTGACCAGTTTGCAATACAGTCATCAGGTCGAAATCAATCAACATCACATGCCCATCCGGTGTAATGCGCAGGTTGCCCGCCTTTACGTCTTGATGAATGATCGGTGGGCTTTGGGTGTGCAGATATTGTAGGGCAAAACCAGCAGCAGTAATGATATCAATAGCTTCCCTGATAGGAAGAGCACCTGATCGCTCGACCCGGCCTTTTAAATCCTCACCCGGAACAAAATCCATAACCAGAATTTGCCTGCCGTCTGGCAATTGAAAAGTATCTGTCACACGGGGGAGATTGGGGTGGTGTAGTCCTCCCACCAGCGCAGCCATTTTTTGCATACGGATTGTACTGATCCCGCCGGGAATAGTCTCTTTTAAGGCGACTTCCACGCCCAAACTTTCATCAACTGCGCGATAGACAATTCCCATCCCGCCGCTGGCAAGTAATTGGATGATTCGATAGCGGTCTTTCAGAACCTCATCATTTTGCAAGGTCATGGAAAGACGTTTCCTTTTGGTTTCCAGGCTGGCCCAAAATCCCATTCTTTATCAGAAGTCAGGCGGTGTCGTTCTGATCCGTTCACTGTGGTCATGTACAAATCATGGTTGATACCATCCGGCCAGCTTTCAAAAGCAACCCATAGGCCGTCAGGGGAAACGGCGGGTTCAACAACGGGGCCGATATTTTCTGTTCCAACAGCCGGGATACGGAATTCGCGGTTTTTTCCACGATTCTCGTATGAAAGTCCGACCAGGTACGGCACAATGCCATCTGAACTCATTTGTGAGTAGAACAAGATGGAACCATCTTTGCTCCACTCTGGCCATTGGTTTATAACGGCTCCGCTCGGGCTGTATTGAAATTGCAATTGCCCGGTTAAGTCGGTGATCCAAATTTGTGCATTTGGAAATTGACGCACAAACGCAATCTGAAGACCACTGGGGGCCCAAATAGGATGAATATCTCCATAAGCTGCATTGGTAACGGTTGTAATGGAAGAATCTTGTAAGGTATAAATCAGAATATGCGGTTTGCTGTCACCCCGCAAGGATGCAAACGCGATCATTTTTCCGTCTGGCGACCAGGCGGGCGAAAAATCCCCGCCAGAATTGAGGGCAATGGCAAGGGCATGCGGGTTTTTCCCATCTGCGTCTGAGATGAATAATCTTGAACCAGGGTATAGATCTTTTTTCCCACCGCAGGGGGAAATAAATGCTAGCTGTAATCCATCCGGTGACCAGGCAGGTTGACAGGCGCCTTCGGCCAGACCGGTCAATTGACGTTGGCCGCTGCCGTCTGAATTTACAACCCATATCTGATAGTTCCCCGTTCTCTTTGAGGCAAACGCAATTTGACCGCCTCCGCCAAGACTAGTCGGCATGGGCGTTGGCTGAACCTCTACCAAGCCCGGTGGCAAGGCGGTCTCGGCAAACCCTGGTTTAGCAGACTGTGTGGTTAAATTTGTTAGGGCTATTTGATTTTCCTGGGTAGGTTTTCCGATAACTGGAGTCAGGGTGTTCGGCATAACTGCAAGGTTTGGCCGATTGAATGTTGGTAGGTTGCTCCAGGGAATAAAGAAAGAACCTAAAAACAGCAGGGAAATAATTCCGGCAGACACTAAAACTAATTTTGAATTTATCTTTTTAGAAGTTGGTAAGGGCAGAACTTTCTCGGATAAGAGAGGAGAAAATATTTCATCCAAGTTTTCTGTAATTGGGATGCTATCCACTGCCGTTAATGGTGGGGCGGTTATTCTGGGCGGTAAAGTGAAGCTGCTGGTCATTTGGAGCGATTCGAGCAAGGCGGAGCGGTAGTCTTCGGCAGTCTGATAGCGCAGGTTGGGGTCCAATTCCAGTCCTTTTTCGATTACCGCCGCTAAATGTTTGCTACTGTGGGGGTTGTAGGTGAGAACAGGCGTCAGGACTACATTCCTAACTACGCGGGTAATGCTGTCTTCCGGGATGGAGCCGGTCAAAGAGGCGTACAGCGTGGCTGCCAGAGAGTAGATGTCTGTCCGGGCATCGGTGCGGGCAGATCCATATTGCTCGGGAGGAGAGTAGCCAGGCGTCATCGCCCGGGCGCCGGTGGTGGTTGCCTGATTGCCATAATCCTGTTTGACCAACCCGAAATCCACAAGGTAAACTATTTGGTCCGGAGTGATCTTAATATTGCCAGGTTTGATATCCCGATGGATGACGGGGGGTATGCGGGTATGTAGATAAGTTAAGACGTCGCAAACAGCCTCGCCAATCAACACGGTGTCCCGATCTGGCAGGCTACCGGCGCGTTCGATGCGCTGACGCAGGTCTTCACCCTCAATATAGTCCATCACCAGGTATTGACCTTGCTGAGGGAAGGCGAAATAATCGACTACTCGCGGTAAAGCGGGGTGACGAAGACTGGCAAGAGTGACGGCTTCTAATTTGAACTGACGGGCAAATTCATCTGCCAGATTGAGGTTTTCTTTTACCGCAACCGAGCTGCCAAGGCGTCCATCCACGGCACGATAAACAGCTCCCATCCCTCCCTGCCCGAGAACGGATACAATGCGATAACGATCATTTAAAATACTTCCGGGTTTTAAGATCATGCCCGTTTCTCCATTATCTATTGATTGTAACATTAGCTGCTTTCTCGATAAGGGTAATGAGGGTTTTTGACGTGCTATAATCAAAAATCATTTGTTCTTATGGCGGACGGTATGCCCGTTTCAATTAACCTCGATATCGAAACTGGACTTCAAGTAGTTTTCTTTCTTTCAATCCTCGGCGCAATTCTGGCGGTCGTGATTGGTATTCAATCTATCCGTTCCGGCTCAAAATTGATGTTCTTTCGCAAACGCCAAGTACTGGTCATGCGCGGTTGGCGCAATATTGCTCTGGCGGTTGTTTTAGCCGGGGTGGCATTTTCATTGAATCGATATGCTGAACCAGCGATTTACCGGGTTTTTCCGCCGTCTCCAACTATTACACTAACGCCTACCATTACATTAACACCCACCGTCACGTTGACACCCACCGTTACCCTCACGCCGACCATTACCCTCACACCGCAGTTTTCACCTACTCCAATGTTGCCGGCGGATTATGAAAAGAAATTTACCAGTCAGATTACGCCGGGGGCAAATTCAGTCTTCAGCAGCTTGCTATTCAGCCGCAAGATCGAGGGGAATCTGCCGGTGGAACCGCTGCTTGATTTTGTCAACCCGGTAGATCACTTGTACGGTACTTTTAGCTACGACAAGATGGTGGACGGTTCTCAATGGACGGCGCTTTGGATACGTAGTGGAGAAGTTGTTTGCGAGGAAACCAAGCCGTGGGATGGTGGTACTGGCGGCTACGGCTTTACCGATTGTTTTTTGCCATCTGTTAAATGGCAGCCAGGTGATTATGAGGTGCAAGTCTTCCTGGGGCCGCAGTATATCAGCGGCGGTAAGTTTACCGTAAGTGGAAATGCTGCCACCTCTACCCGAACGCCCATCCCCTCTCGAACACCGGCGCCAACTATTTCCAGAATTCCATCCAAAACCCAGGCGCCGATATTGAGTGCATCCCCGTGGCCAGCGGATACGCGCCAGCCGACCGTGACCAGCCAGGCAACTGTCACGTTGCAGGGTGGGTTGGTACCGGATGTATTAATCATCACGGTGACAGGAACGCCGCCATCGGGGTTTAT